>JAWOCW010000378.1:0-4303 GCA_046483615.1 Desulfosudaceae bacterium | reverse complement strand
AATGTTTCGGTTTTTAGGCGCGTCAGGCACAGCCCCTGCCTGCTCAGGTAGAGGTTAAAGGACTCCATATCGAAAGTTACGGCTTCCTGTGAGGTTGATTCACTGCTTTGCATACCGAATCCTTGTTGCTCAACGAATTCTGGGGACACCATACTTAATTCAAGGGGTAATTACGTAAGCACCTGCCGGTTTCTGAATTAAGTATGGTGTCCCTAAAATTCCTAAAATTGGAGTTCCAGAATTTTGTAAAAATTTTGTAAAGGCTTAATTTTCTGACATTTTCTCTTGATTAACCCTCCTGGGATGCTTATTTTAAAACAAGATGGAAGGAGGGGCAATCTGCCCCATCATTTGGAAACGCTGATAACGACATCCGGCTGATCAATTTTAAGCCACTATCAAAGGAGTCGGGCATGGGCCGATTAAACAACATTCTGCTGGTATATCCGGAAATCCCCAATAACACCTATTGGAGCTTTCAGTACTCCCTGAGATTCATTAACAAGAGAACCTGTCTGCCGCCGCTGGGGCTGATCACCATGGCGGCCCTGCTGCCGGAGAAATACAACCTGAAGCTGGTGGACTTGAATATTGAGCCTCTTGCCGAAAGCGACATCGACTGGGCGGACGCGGTCTTTATCTCCGCCATGATTATTCAGCAGAACTCCATGAATGATATCATTAAAGCCTGTCACCGGTCCGGCACGCCGGTAGTGGCCGGCGGTCCGCACCCGACCTCCAGCCACCAGGCCATTGACGGGGTGGATCATTTTGTGCTGGGAGAAGCGGAAACCATCATCAACGAATTCCTGGAAGACTTTGAAAACGGCACCGCCCGGCATGTTTACCACGCCGCCAGCCGACCCGACCTGGACGACACTCCCATACCCCGTTTTGACCTGCTTAAAATGGATGAATACAGCTCCATGGCGGTCCAGTATTCCCGGGGATGCCCCTTTCAGTGTGAATTCTGCGACATCTGGGTAATCTATGGCCGCCAGCCGCGGGTCAAGTCCGCCCCCAATATCGTCAAAGAAATAGACACCCTTTACCAACTGGGCTGGGACGGCTCCATTTTCATGGTGGACGACAACTTTATCGGCAACAAGAACCGAGTCAAAAAGGAATTGCTGCCGGCCCTGATTGAATGGGAAAAAGCCAACCAGCACCGCTTTAAATTTTACACCGAGGCCAGCATCAACCTGGCCGAAGACGAAGACCTGATGAAGGCCATGAACAAGGCCGGTTTTGACCAGGTTTTCATCGGCATTGAGACTCCCTCCGAAGAAGGCCTGAAGGAAACCGGCAAAAGCCAGAACCTGAAATGCGACCTGCGGGAAGCCGTGCGCATAATCCAGAAACACGGCATGGAAGTCACCGCCGGTTTTATCCTGGGGTTTGACAGTGACACCGAAGACATCTTTGACCGCCAGATCGAGTTCATCCAGCAGACCGGGATTCCCAAGGCCATGGTCGGTATGATGCAGGCCCTGCCGGGCACCAAATTGTTTGAACGCCTGGAAAAAGAAGGCCGCATCCTTTCCGATCACCTGGAAGGCAGCAACACCCACACCATGACCACCAACTTCGTGCCCACCATGGACGAAGAAAAGCTGAAAGAAGGCTATAAACGCGTCCTGGACACGCTGTATGACTACAATTTGAAAAATTATTTCGCCCGCTGCGACTTGCTCCTGGCCAATCTGCACCATACCGGCTTCAAGCAAAGGAAACTCCGTTGGCTGGAAATCCGGGCCTTGCTGAGATCTCTGCTGCTCCAGCCCCTGACCCCTTATGGCTGGCAGTACCTGAAATTCATCAGCCGCAACCTCATCCGCAACCCCGGGGTTTTTGCCGAAGTGGTCACCTATGCCGTCATGGGTCACCATTTTCATATAATCACCCAGGAGACCCTCAAGGTGGACCAGGTCGCCTCCCGCCTGGATGATATTTATGAAAAAGCCCGGGCCCAGGTCCGCCGGTATTCTTCTTCCATGAAAAGCTCTTCCGCCCCGCAGCGCCAGAAATTATCCGAACTCTGGAAAAGTTACCACAAAGTTCTGAAAAAATCGGAATCCTTCATTAATCATATTCATGTTGATTTTCGGCGGGATGTGGTGGATAAATATCAGGACATCTATAACCGGACCAGGCAATTATTCACCGAGGCTGAACATGGCCGGACTTATACCGGAACAACCGGCTGATCCCCGGTTCAAACTCAAACCGCGCCACCAACACCGGGCCAACGGCGGCAGAAGCCGCCATTGGCCCGTTTTTATTATATTGGCGGCCCCGATATTTTACCCGGAGATTTCACCCGGATATTTCACCCGGATATTTCAACCGGAGATTTCAACCGGAGATTTCAGGAAACCGAACTATAAGCCATGGTTGTGACAAAACCCCAGTCAACCACCCGCGCCTCGGTTGACGTCAGCGTCATCATTCCCACTTTCAACCGGGCCGGTCTGGTAATCGAGGCCGTGGAATCGGTGCTGGCCCAGCGCGGACCGTCTTTCGAGCTTATCGTGGTGGATGACGGTTCCACCGACGACACCGGCCCGGCCCTGCGTTCCCCGGGGCGGGACCTCACCCTGCTGACCCGGCCCAACCTGGGAGTCAGCGCCGCCCGCAACGCCGGCGCCGCCAGGGCCTCCGGCCGGTATCTCGCTTTTCTGGATTCCGACGACCTGTGGCTTCCGGGCAAACTGGCCCGGCAGACCGCCTTCTTTGAGGATCATCCGGACGCCCTTATCTGCCAGACCGAAGAAAAGTGGATCAAAAACGGCCGCCCCCTCAAACCGCGACCAAAGCACCGCAAGCCTTCCGGCATGATATTCGAGCCTTCCCTGGCGCTGTGCCTGGTCAGCCCCTCGGCCGTCATGATCCGGAACCGGTTTTTCCGGGAAATGGGCGGCTTTGACGAATCCCTGCCCGCCTGCGAAGATTATGATCTCTGGCTGCGCATCAGCAGCCGCCAGCCCATCCATCTCATCCCTGATCCCCTGGTCATCAAGCGCGGCGGCCACCAGGATCAGCTCTCGGCGGCGCCGGCCTTAGACAAGTACCGCATCCGCTCCCTGCGGAAAATACTGGCCACGGAGCCCCTGACCACGGACCAGCGCCAGGCGGTCCTTCGAACCCTGCGGAAAAAATGCGCCATTTATGCCGCCGGCTGTGAAAAAAGAGGACGCCCGGCGGAAGCCGGCTATTATACCTGGATCGGAAATACCTCATGACCCGGACAACCCTGAAATTTCTTTTTCTGGAATCTTTTTACGGCGGTTCCCACGCCCGGTTCGCCGACGGCCTGGTGGCGGCTTCTTCCCATGACATTGACCTGCTGACCATGCCCGGCCAATACTGGAAATGGCGGATGCTGGGGGCAGCCCTCTACTTCGCGGAAACGGCGCCGGACCTGTCCGGCTATGACGGACTGATCGTCAGCGACCTGTTCAACCTGGCCGATTTCCTGGCTGTTCGCGGACCGGATTGTCCGCCGGTGCTGGTCTATTTTCACGAAAATCAGATCACCTACCCCCAGCCGCCGGGAGACAAGGGCGCCTTTCAAACCGGGATGATCAACATCACCACCGCCCTGGCCGGCCGGCGCCTGATCTTCAACTCCGAGTTCCACCGCCGCCATTGCCGCCAAAACCGGGGTGATATATCCGGGCATCGCCCCGCCCGCGGAAACACCGGGAAAAACGTCCAGAATGACCGACCCGCCGCTGATCATCTGGAACCATCGCTGGTCGTTTGACAAAAACTACCCCCTTTTTTTCGAGGTTCTGTACGAGCTGGCCGGCCGGAAGATTCCTTTCCGCCTGGCCGTCCTGGGAGAAAACGACGGCCGCATACCCCCGGAATTCGCCGCGGCCAGGCGAGATTTAAATGCCGCCGTCGTCCAGTTCGGGTACGTGGAAACCCGCCGGGAATACCTGGACTGGCTTCAGCGCGGGGCGATTGTCGTCAGCACCGCTGAGCAGGAAAATTTCGGCCTGGCCGTTCTGGAAGCCATGGTTCACGGCTGTATTCCCCTGCTGCCCGACCGGTTGGCTTATCCGGAAATCATTCCGGCGGACTGCCACGAGGCCTGCCTGTACCAAAATCGCCCGGAACTGACCCGGAAACTGGAAGCCATGCTCCGGGATTACGACCGCTACCGACCGCTCAGCCGGATCCTGCGCCGACAGGCCGCCGCCTGTTCCTGGCCGCGACTGATTGCCGCCTATGACCGGGAACTGAGCCGACTGGCCGGACACATCCCGCCGGACCGTTCCAACCAAAAAAATTCATA
>JAWOCW010000374.1:0-3912 GCA_046483615.1 Desulfosudaceae bacterium | reverse complement strand
CCATGAACTCTGCCATATAAAGCACAGCAAGCATAGCCGCGCCTTTTACGATCTTCTTTCCTCCAAGCTTCCGCGTTGGCAGGAACTTAAAACCGAGCTTGAACTCAGCCTCCTGGGATAAACATCCGGTATGTGGAAAATCCGGGTGGGGTTACGATTCTCCAGGGGAAATGTCTATCGGTTTGAGTTTTACTTTGAGGGATTTGGCGATGCCCTGCAAGGTGCAGTTGTTGTTGGCCGGAAACTGACTGCCGTCCACGTTGTGGACGGACAAAAAGAATAGTTTCAGGGCTGTTTTCTGAAGCTTCCCGATAACTATTGTATTGACACAAAAAAGCGATTTTGTTACAGATCATGACCCATAACTCTTGTCATTATCTTTGGCAACTGATTCGGCAGAAAAAATTTTATCTGCCATATTTTTCGCAAAAAAGGGGGGGGGGATGAGAACAAAACATGTGTTGATCGCGGTAGTAGTACTGTTTTTAGCAATGCCTTGCTTTGCCGTTGAGATGACGGTTACTTTCAAGGGGGCGCACGGCAAGTATTTCGTGGCGGAGAATAACGGTGGAGATACCGTCAACGCCAACCGTACCGATATCGGTTCCTGGGAAAAATTCACCATCATCGGCCCGAACGAAACCTGCGATACCATCCGGGACGGGGCCAGCGTCAACATCCGCACGGGCGGGGGATACTATTTCAGCGCCCAGAGCAACGGTGATCTGGATGCCGACCGCGCGCGTCCGCTTTCCTGGGAGACATTTACCTTGATCAACCACACCCGCCCGGGAGGGTGCCTGCGGAGCGGGGATATCGTCTCCCTGAAGAGCGTCCACAACAAATACGTGGTTGCCGAGAGTAATGGCGAAGCCAATGCCAACCGGAGTTCAATCGGGTCATGGGAACGTTTTACCGTAAACATTCATCCCACCGCCTATACCAATTCCGGTTCCTCGGTGACCAATTACCGGGCCAGCTGGTATCACAAGGCCCTGGAGCTTCAGAACCGGATTGATCATTTGGCGCCCCTTGGGAAAGCCTCGTTTATCACCACGCATAATTCGTACAATGCGGGTGTCTATTCCCAGAACGGCAGCTATATCGATCCCAATCAGAAGATCAGCCTGTACGACCAGCTTCAGACAGGCGTCCGGGCCCTTGAGCTGGATGTGCATTATACCTCTTCCTCCTCCGGGTTCTGGCCGTGGGAATGGGAATTCAGCGAAGAGCTGAAACTGTCCCACGCCGACGGGGACCTGGGAACCCACCCCAACGACCGTTACTTCACGGAAGGGCTCACCGAAATCAGGATGTGGCTCATGAACAATCCCGACCAGGTCCTGATCCTGTACCTGGAAGACCATATGGAGGGGCAGTATGACCAGGCCATCGCCGAGATGGAAGGGATCATCGGCAGCCTGGTGTACAAGCCCGGCAGCTGCCAGGCCCTGCCCATGGATCTCACCAAAGACGATGTCCTGGCGGCCGGAAAGCAGATTCTCCTGATCGGCGGGAATTGTGCCACGCCGAGTTGGGCCGGTTATGTCTTTAACGGACATTTCCCGGCTACCGCCAACCTGGAAGACTTTGAACCGTACCCGGTGGCTACGGCCGGCAGCAGGGATACTGATTATATCCAGAGCCACCTGGTACGGATTTACGAAGATTCCACCAACCTGTCGGCCATGTTCGGCGACCCCGGTCCGCCTGTCACCGCCACCGACGCCGCCAACATGGCGGAAGCCGGCATCGGTGCCATCGGACTGGACCAGGTTGTTCCCTATGACTCCAGGTTGAGCGCCCAGATATGGAGCTGGGGCGTCAATGAGCCCAACGACTGGAATGGTGAAGACTACGCCATCCAGCGCAGCGACGGGCGTTTTAACGACGTCTCCGGCAACCGGACTTACCGCGTAGCCTGTCAGAATCCGGATACCGCGGAATGGGAGATTACAACCAACTCCTATACCTTCCACCAGGCCAAGAATGCCTGTGAGTTGGAATTCCCCGGTCAGGGGCTGGTTTTTGCCGTGCCGGTAAACGGGTATCAGAATGCCGTGCTGAGAGACCTCAAAAAAGAGCGAGGCATCAGTGAAGTGTGGATCAATTATTCCGATGAGGTTCACGAAGGCTACTGGATGCCCGGCCGATAGCCCGGATATTTCATGAAATTTTTTGAAAAATATTACTTTATTTTATTATTTCAGTTTCTTATATTGCATTTAGTAGTCATTGCAAAATTACAAATTGTCATTTTTGATTTGCGGAATAAAGGCAATTTTATATCAAAAAAATTCATGAAATATCCGGGATAGGGCAGGGCGGACATCTGCCGGTGAAGCCATTGTCCAAGGGGGAGGAGGGCGCATGAGTGATATCAGTGGGATTGTTGCCGCGCAACGGGCCTTTTTTAATTCCGGCAGGACCCGGGACGTTGATTTCAGGATCCGACAGCTGGGCGTTCTGCGCCGCGCGTTCAAGGATAATGAAACCTTGCTGTTGGAGGCGCTGTACGCGGATCTGCGTAAATCGCCCTACGAGGCATACCTGACCGAGCTCGGCATTGTCCTGGAGGACATCCGGCTGTATCGGAAAAAAACCCGCGGGTGGGCAAAGCCCCGGCGGGTCAAAACCCCGTATTATCACTTGCCGGCGTCGAGCTGGATCTACCCGGAGCCTTACGGGGTGGCCCTGGTCATCGCCCCCTGGAACTACCCGTTCCAATTGGCCGTCGCCCCGCTGGTCGCGGCCATATCCGCCGGAAACTGCGCGGTGGTCAAGCCCTCCGAGTTTTCCGTGCACACGGCAGCGGTGCTTGCCGATCTGGCCGCGCGCTATTTCGATCCGGCTTACCTGGCCGTGGTAACCGGCGGGGTCGAAACCAGCCAGGCCCTCTTGGCGGAGCGGTTTGACAAGATCTTTTTTACCGGCAGCCCCACTGTGGGGCGCGTCGTCATGAGCGAGGCCGCCCGCCACCTGACCCCCGTCACCCTCGAGCTGGGCGGGAAAAGCCCCTGCGTGGTCGAGCAAGACGCGGACATCGCCTTGAGCGCCAAGCGGATTGTTTCCGGAAAATTCATCAATGCCGGGCAGACCTGCATCGCGCCGGATTACCTGCTGGTTCACCATTCGGTCCGGGAGCGGCTTGTCGATGAAATCCGCCGCACCATCCGGCGCTTCTTCGGGAAAGACCCTGCCCACAGTGCGGTGTATCCAAAAATTATCAACAGGCGGCATCTTGAGCGGCTGGCCGGGCTGATGGAGGGGACCACGATTCTTTGGGGCGGCGATTATGACCCGGACACCCTGTATTTTTCACCTACGCTGGTCGCGGAGATGCCATTGTCCCACCCGGTTATGCAGGAGGAGATTTTCGGACCGATACTGCCGGTGGTTCCCTACGACACGCTGGCGGAAGTCATCGACATCATCCATTCCCGGCCCAAGCCGCTGGCTCTCTATCTGTTCACCGGCGATTCCGGGAAGGCAAAAGCGGTTATGAACCGGGTCTCTTTCGGCGGGGGCTGCGTCAATGACACCCTCATCCATTTTGCCACGCCCTATCTGCCTTTCGGAGGGGTGGGCAACAGCGGCCTGGGCAATTATCACGGCAAGTTCGGCTTTGACGCCTTCTCCCACCAAAAAGGCGTCATGAAAAACACCTTTCGCGTCGATTTTCCGTTTCGCTATCCGCCGTTTTTCAAGCATATCAAGCTGCTCAAAAGGCTGCTTCGGTCAAAACGGGGGCTTTGTCCGCGACGAATCTGCTATCGTCCGAAAAGACGAAATCCGCGTGGGCAAATTAGGGAGAACGGCTTTTTGCAGTAGACGACCCACTCCTGTTTATAAAGGTCACTCAGAAGGTCATTAAACGATCTTTCTCGTTGGAGGTAGACCACTTTCCCCGGG
>JAWOCW010000368.1:0-2819 GCA_046483615.1 Desulfosudaceae bacterium | reverse complement strand
CCGCGCCCAGAAATTTGCCTTTTCTTCTGCCGGATGTTTGAAGAAGTCCTGCGTCCAGTTGAAATCTGGATTTTGATACAGGTCCCGAAGAATGTTTGCAATGTGTTTTGGCTGCCACCCGGCATGAATGAGAAAATCGTGGACGAATCCGATCATCTTCACCGGTTGAAGCGCCGACGGGTTGGGTGAATACAGGATGCGCCGCGACCAGTCGGGTATGTGCTGTTCGTTTTTTGCATATTCCAGGGCGCTTTCCCGGGGAAGGTCCGTCTGGGCGTCAAAATCCCGATGAAACAAATACAGGTCGGATGCCTTGTATTCATTCACGAAATCAATCAGGGTGTCATTGGAGCAGGGAATAAAGCCGGAAAAGGTCTGCGCGTGCGCAGCAGCCTTTTCCAGATTCCACATACAATCGAGAATAAAATCGATGTCCCTGGTTTCGGTTGCGCTTTGCCCGTCAAAACAGGCCCCGATGACGTCCACCAGAGGCGGCTGGTTCTGGTTGCGGTATTTGTCCCGGTTTTTCATGTGGAGGCTGAAGGGGCTTCGGATGGCGCGCAGAAAAGGAGGCCCTTCGGCCCAGGTATTGTCGAGGTTGATGCAGGAATAGGCGCTGTCCGATATGGTAACCGGCAAAAGCCCCCTGGCTTCCTGATCCTGGAAGGCCTTCATGGCAAGCAGGGCGATGTATTCCGCGATTCTGCCCAGACCGCTGAAGGTTTGGGCGGCGTCCATGGAAACGCCGTACCACCGCCGGATATCGCCGGGGTCGATATAATTGCACGCCTTGAGCAGGTCTTCCTCCACAACGCCAATGTTTCGGACGGCTTCCGTGGCCCGGTATCCCAGAACATTCTGAAACAGAATATGGCATCCGGAAGGCGTATAATCCAGGAGATACGGCATTCCCCTGGAGCGGAAAAGGTCTTCGACAAAATTCATCACGGGAAAGACCGGCGCCAAAAGCGCCCGTTGTTCGTCCCGGTTTGTGTAGAGCCGGTGCTGGTCCTCTCCCAAAAATATTTCTATATCCAGGGGCATCAGTACTGATTGCGACTGTTTCCCCACCACTGGAAGGTGAACCTCAAGACCCCTTTCAACAGAGAATTTTTCCAGCTCGTCCATTGGGGCGGCCACGGATGGAAAAATGGGATCGCTGGTTTCCCGGGCAAGCGCCTCCCCTGTTGCAATAAAATAATGGCTGAACTGGTAGCAGTTTCTGAGCCGGTCAATGACGTGTTGATAGTATTGCTGCGCTTTCATGACACGCTCTCACAATTCGGGGGGCATCATACGGATTTTTATTTCAGATCTTCTGGATTGCGTCCTGGCGCCAGTCTCGATATCTTGTATCTGCCGGGCAATTTATCCATCAAGGCCGGGCGCGCTATGCAACCCGACGGTTGGCCGGATACTTCTGCCCCGACCGCCGTTGGTAGCTGACAGCATCTACCGGTTATCCGTGTACTTGACCAGTACCCCCGGAATCAATCGAACGGAATCAATCGAAACCTGCCCGCATTCCGGGTGTCAGCCGGGTAACGATCTGGAAACGCATCAATAAGTACAGTTTTAAGCGCCCCGCCTGTCCATCCATTTCCGGGGATCAAACCCGGACGCCTTCCCATTCACGGATCTGCGCTTCCGCTTCTTCCCGGTCTATCCCATATAATTTTTCGATCCGGAGAGCCAATTTGTCGCGCTGGCCGTTGATTTCTTCAAGGTCTTCCTCTGTTAATTTGCCCCATCTTTCCTTTGCCTTGCCTCTTGTTTCTTTCCAGTCGCCCTTTAATTGATTTTCAGTCATTTTTCCCCTCGTTTGATTTTGATCTGTTTGCTTCTCTGCCGGAATTTATTTCTGCGGCAGCGCATGATTTCTTTGCTTTTATATTTCAAAGGTTCTTCTTTCAAAAAATAATAACAATCACCATAAACGCAAACCGTTGCCGGCAATGAATAAAGATGGAAATCTATAAGGAGTTTAAAGACAAAGCGCCGTAAAAGAGGGATGAAATGTTTACACCGCTGCCATGAACCGCGAAATGCCCCTAAAATCCGACTGGCTATAAGTGCCCATGTGACTTGGGCGTTTGACAGTTGTTCTCAGGCGCATAAGATTAATTACATGTAGATCGCTAGCATAAAAATTTTTGAATAAATTGATCCGTTTAGCGGCAAATTACCCAGATAGCAAGGTGTCAGCCTGGCTGGCCATGCAAAGAACGCCGGCAGTCGGCCTCATTGGAGATTTTCCAATAACGTGTAAAATGGCTATTTGCAGCGCCATTACGTGATATAAAGAATAATTATAATATTATAGTAATTAAGGAGGAGACATGGGAAAATATATCTTCAATTTTGGCGGTGGAAGCGCCGAAGGCGGAGCTGACCAGAAGGAACTACTGGGCGGAAAAGGTGCCAATCTTGCGGAAATGGCCAATCTCGGCTTGCCTGTTCCGGCGGGTTTTACGATTTCCACGGAGGGCTGCAATGATTATTTCAAGAGCGGCGGTAATTATCCGGAAGGACTTGAGGAGGAAGTAAATGCCGCTATGGCCAAGGTTGAAGAGATTATGGGCATGAAGTATGGCGACCCGGAAAACCCCCTGCTGGTTTCCTGTCGCTCCGGGGCGCGGAAGTCCATGCCCGGCATGATGGAAACGGTTCTCAATGTAGGCCTTGCGCCCGCAACCCTGCCCGGTTTGATCAACCGCACCGGTGACGAGTGGTTCGTCTATGATGCCTACCGCCGCCTGATCATGATGTATGCCGACGTGGTAATGGAAAAGGCGGAAGGCATTGAACCGGCTGAAGGA
>JAWOCW010000320.1:0-14420 GCA_046483615.1 Desulfosudaceae bacterium | reverse complement strand
ACCGTTCCACGTCGCTGGCCATCTCTCCGTTGGCAAACTGGTAGCCGACGTCCGGAAGGCCGTCGTCATATTTAGCCCCATAGACCTGCTCGAAAAAAGGTTCCCGCTCACCAGCGCTTTCATCGTAGGTGATGGGTTGGAGGCTGCCGATGTCCCCGTTTTTCCCATCCACCAGCCAGGTTCGTAGCAATTTGGGAACCAGGGCGGAGGTGCCGCTGTCGGCGTGGTACAAGGCAATTTTCTTCAGCTGATCATTGACGGCGATGCGATTTTCCACCAGGGCGTCATCCATGGAGGCCACCCCGACAATGGTCAGCAGGGCGACCAGCAGAATGGCGATGACGATCATGGAGCCGTCCTGGTTGTTGCCGATGTTTCCGGAAAATAAAATCTTCATTAACAAAACCTCCTGTCTACATGCGCGGAACGACATAGCGCAGAGTAAGCGTGCGGTTGTCACCCCTTCGCAGATCCGTCACCGTCAGGGCGACGGTCTTGGTATTGGCGATCGCCTCGTCCTCGGCCACGGTGCCGTCAACGGCATAGGCCCCGTCCGCCGTGACACCATCATCGTCCAGATTCAGGCCGATTAAATTATTGATGCGGTCGGGCGTCAAGGCGGCATTACCATCCGGTAAAGCTTCAAAAGAGATTCCAGACCACTCTTCCATCTGGCTGACGGCAAAAGAGGTCTGCTCGGTGCTGACCCGGGCGATGGAGGTGGAATTGGTGGCCTGGGTCTGCATGGAAGAGATGCCCAGAATGCCGATGGCGAAAATGGCCATGGCGATCATCACCTCAATCAGAGAAAATCCGTCTTGCTTGGCACAGGTTGGTCTCATTGGCTTCAGCCTCCGTGATAGGGCTTTAGAGATATCAGTACTACAGGGCATTGCGCAGCCGGACCCTGGTCGCCAGGCGAATCCGGCGCAAATCATCATTGGCCACGTAAATGGTGTCCGAGGGTTCGGCGTCCGGGCCCCCGGCCTCCACGTTTTGGTAGGTCCGGGTGTCGGACATGGACGCCATATACCCCGGCAAATCATCACCGGAACGAGCCACCAGCGTTACCAGGACAGCGTGAATATTCTCAAGGTTGCTGGCCAGGTCAGCAGTGGCGATGCGGTTATCGTCGGCGTCATAATAGACAAAGTTGAGGGCGTCAAAATCCTCGGCCACATCATAGGTCTGGCCGGCATTATTATCCCTTCTGGCGATATTGCCCTGGGCCGTCTGAAAATAGGTTATATTTTCACCGGGGTCTGCCAATGACTCATTATTATTCAGGTCCATGGTAACGGTAATGGAATTGGCCGAGGCCGCGGTAATGGCCGGATCCCTTTCGAACAGTTCCCCGCTGGTATCGCACCCGGCCACCCGGATTTCATTGACCATGAAAGTCATGGCCGCCCGGGCGTTCTGCTGCATCTTGGCCAGGGTCTCCTGGGTAACACTCAAACGCGTCTGGCTGTGCTGGAAAGCGTACATGGCCAGACTCAGGATCGAGGCCACGGCCATGGCGATCATCAGTTCCAGAAGCGTAAATCCCTGTTGTTTTCTCACAGGATTATTCATGTCCAAACCTCCCCAAAAAATCTGTCTTTGGCTGTCTGCCCGACTTTTTCCTGATTTTATATCCAAAAAATTTATCCACTGAGAATATCCACCACCCCGGCATTGGACAGCACGATCTCCTTATCCATGGCTCCCTCCAGAAAAACACTGCCCCCGCCCGGCGTGCCGGCGGCATCCACGGGCAGGCCGTCCGGCCGGAAAGTAACGGCCGCGAAATCAGCGCTTTTCATCCTGACGCTGCCGAATTCGGAAAAATTCCTGCCCGGTTTCATACCCGGACTCAATTCAATGATCGTGTCGGTTCCGTTAAAGGTCAGGTCGGCCGTGGCCGGATCTTCCATAAAAATAATGTAATCATAGGATTCCCCGCCAACCGCCGCGTTCATGGAGATGGTACAAAACAAATTCTGTTTGACCGCCTCGGTCCTGGCCAGTTGAAAGGCGGCATACATGTCCCGGGCGGCGGCATTGACCTGGGCGTTGTTACGCCACCGGATAACATTAGGTATGGCAACCGCGCTTAAAATGGCAATAATAGCGATAACCACCATCAACTCTATCAGGGAAAAGCCACCTTTATCTTTCATCATGGAATTGCCTTTCATCATCATTTCCTCGGAATCGGATACCCAGGGGTTACTGGCGCCCCGGCACCACATCTGGTTTTTTTAATAATAAACTATACAAATTTTGTGCCGGAAGGTGTTTTTTCCAGGAAAAAACGGGGAAGACTTTTGGTTGAAATGAAATTAGAACATAAAAACAAACAATTAAAGCAGATGATCGGCAGCGGGAACCAACTCTGGGAAAAAGATATCCCCAAGGAAGAAATTCTGAAAAGAGGTCAAAGCCTCAACCCTGAAAAACTTTTAATACCTGGCTATTAAAAAATTTAATAGCCAGTCCCGGTTGGCTCCGATCAATTTTATTTTTCTGGTTTATTTTTCTGATTTATTCTTCTGGTCCGGTCAGCCGCCTTGCTTTAGCAAAAGTAACGGCATTGACAAACAGGCGGAGGCCGTCGGAGGTCTGCCCGGGCGTCATCTCCGGTTCGCCGCGGCGGGCACCGCTGACTTTCCGGCGGGTCCAGTCGGGGTGATTGGTGGGAAAAAGGCAGGCTTCGGGATGGGGCATCAGGCCAAAGACCCGGCCGGTGGGGTCGCAGATGCCGGCGATATCGTCGAGAGAGCCGTTGGGATTGGCTGGAAAAGATCCCCCGGCCGGGTTGCCGGCGGCGTCGGCATAACGCAGGACCACCTGGTGGCCGGCCGCCAGGCTGGCAGCTATCTCCGGAGCGCAATAAAACTTGCCCTCGCCGTGCCGAATGGGTAAATCTATCTGATCCAGACCGCTGGTAAAAACACAGGGCGATTCCGCGGTCACGGCCAGGCTGACCCAGTCATCGCGAAAGTTACCGCAATCATTGGCAATCAAGGCCACGGACCGGCGGCGGTAATCCCCCTCCAGTCCGGGCAGCAGCCCCAGGTTGACCAGGACCTGAAAACCGTTGCAGATACCGATGACCAGTCCGCCGCGGGCCACGAAATTTACCAGGCCATCGCCCAGCCGGGTCTTCAGACGATGGGCGCAGATAACCCCGGCGCCATGGTCATCGCCCCAGGAAAATCCGCCCACAAAAGCCAGAACATGAAAATCGTCCAGGCGCTTTTCACCGGAGATAAGGGCGTTGATATGCACCCGCTCAGCCGCGGCCCCGGCCAGTTCCAGGGCGTAAGCGGTTTCCCGGTCGCAATTCAGACCGTAACCGCACAAAACCAGCGCCCGAACCTCGGAATCTTTTGATGAAGGGGATTCAACGGAATCGACGCGATTGGAGGAATTTGTCATATCAGGCCTCCCAGGGGCTGCTGCCAGGCGCTTTTCAGGGAATTAACCGGGGCGTCCACCAGCCGACGGCCATTCCCGCCGCGGATAATCAGGATGCCTCCGGGACCGGTAACATTTCCCACCCGGCCGCAAAGATCAGCCTCAAACAGGGCTTCAAAATCGACGCGCCCGGCCGGGGGAACGGTCACGATAAACCGGCCGGCGCTCTCCGAAAATAACAGGGCGTCATCCCGCAATCCCGGGCTTTGCGGCGCCGCGGCCAGATCAATGTCCAGGCCCAGTTCACCGCCCAGGGCCACCAGAGCCAGGTGCGTCGCCAGGCCGCCCCGGTAGACCCCGTGAACGGAAGCGACCAGCCCCCGCTGAATAGCTTCAGCCAGCCGGCGATAACAGGGCAGAAAGGTGGTGGCCGTCACCCGGGGCAGATTAAGGCCGGTCAGCCCGAAATGGGCGTAATACTCCGAGGCGCCCAGCTCAGGTCCGGTCTGCCCGATAACATAAACCAGGTGGCCGGGCATCTTGACATCCATGGTCTGGCATTTTCTCACATCCTTGACCACGGCGGTGGTCGAAAACTGCATCGTGGGCGGGGCCGAGATCTTGCGGGTTTCACCGTAATATCCCGGCAAATGGCCGTCCACGTACATGCTGTCCTTGCCGGACAGCAGGGGAATGCCGTAATCCCGACAGGTATCCCGCAGGGCCAGACAGGCCCGCACCAGCTGGGCGGCCTTGTATTTACCGTCCGGGTTGGCTTCGGGATGATACTGGATATTGGGCCAACAGAAGTTGTCCACCCCGCCGATGCCGTCCACCGGCGCCCCCACGGCAATCAGCCGCCGGACCGCCTCGTCGATGGTACCGGCAACCATGCCGTAAGTATCAATGGCCGACCAGGCCGGCAGCAGGGCCTGGGCAAAAGCCAGCCCCCGATCCGAGGAAAGCACCGGCCGGGTGACCGAAGCGTCCGAGGGGGTATCCCGCCGGAGGCCCACCAGCGGCTTGATAACGCTGCCGCCCTGGACTTCGTGATCATACTGCCGGGCGATCCATTCCCGGCTGCAGATATTGGGCCGGGCCAGCAGATCGGTCAGCAGGGCGGTATAGTCAGCGGGCTCGCCCAAAACCGGTTCAAACAGGCCGCGATCAGCCGGGGTCAACCATTCCGCCTCAAACTCCCACTGCGGAAAATCGGCTTCCATGAAGTCAAGGTCGATATAGGCGCAGGTCTGATCATTGTAAAGGATATGGAGTTTGCCCGAATCGGTGTATTCCCCGATAACCGTGGATTCCACGGCGTGCCGGGCGGACAAATCCAGAAAACGGTCGATGTTGTCCGGAGAGACGGCCACGGTCATGCGCTCCTGGGATTCCGACACCCAGATTTCCCACTGGTCCAGCCCCTGGTACTTAAGAGGCACCTTTTCCAGCCAGACCCGGCAACCGCCGGCAAAGACAGCCGACTCCCCGACCGACGAAGACAGGCCGCCTCCGCCATTATCGGTGATGAAATTGATCAGTCCCTCATCCCGGGCCTCCAACAGAAAGTCGTGCATTTTTTTCTGGGTATAGGGATCGCCGATTTGAACGTGCCCGGCCGGGGTGGTTTCGGAAAACACTTCCGAGGAAGCGGTCACCCCGTGGATGCCGTCTTTGCCGACGCGACCGCCGCACATGACGATCAACTCACCCGGCCGGGTGGTTTTTTCTTCCGAGGGCCGACCGTTGATCCGCGCCGGCATGACGCCGATGGCGGTCACGAAGACCAGGCATTTGCCGAGGTAACCGTCATCGAAATAGACCTGGCCAAAGGTAGTGGGAATACCGCTCTTGTTGCCCCCGTCGCGGACCCCTTCAATCACCCCGTCCAGGAGTCGCCGGGGATGCAGCTTGGGGCGCAGGTCGCCGTCATAGGTTCGATGAGCGGTGCAGAAACCGTAGCCTCCCATGACCAGGCGGGCGCCCAGGCCGGTCCCCATGGGATCCCGGTAAACTCCGACTATACCGGTCATGGCCCCGCCATAGGCCTCCATGTTGGACGGTGAATTGTGAGTTTCACCGGTAATGACATAATAATGATCGGCGTCAAACCGGGCCGCCCCGGCGTTATCCCAGAGCACCGAGACCACCCAGGGATGTTGCTCCTTGAGAGCCAGGGTCGGTTCCCGGATGCAGGTGGCGAAAAGACTGTCAATAATGGTGGGCTCCGCGGAGACGCCGTCCCGGTAAAAAAATTTTCCCTGGAAGGTGTTGTGGTTGCAATGGTCGCTCCGGGCCTGGGAGATATATTCCAGCTCGATATCGGTGGGGTCATCCAGCCCCACCGCCGCCCGGGACTGCCGCACCTCGGGACGGCGGAAATAGGCCCGGATGGTGGGCACGTCGCTGGGATTCAAGGCCAGGTTGCGTTCGGCGCTGACCCGCGCCAGCTCGTCGTCCGTGGCCACCGGCACCGTCGTCACGGTGGGCGTGTGATCCAGCCTCACCCGGGGAATAATAAAACCGATGCCCTGGTTCTCATCCCAGTCCGCCCGGGCGATCACCTGCCACTGTTCGATGGTGTCGTTGGCCAGCAGTTCCCGGGCGATGGTTTCAGCCTGGTCCGCCGAGAGGTTGTCGGCCCGGAGACAATAACGCCGCGAGGTATAAACACCCTCCTCATCGGCGAAAGAACGATCCAGGCTGTCCGCCAGTACTTCCCGGGCGGTATCTCCGGGATTGTCTTTTACTCCCGGTCGGAAACCGACCCAGATGACCCAGTCGAAATCAACCGCCAGCGGCTCATAGGAGGAGACCTGGGTAACCGGATTGGTAAATATGTCCCGGGCAGCGGCCAGTTCCGTTTCGGTCAGGGGAGCGTCAATGGTTATAACCCGCACCACCCGGACCCGGCTCACCTCCAGCCCCAGGTAGTCACCGGCCCGTTTTGCGACGGTCGCCCCCTCGGCATCGGCCAGTTCCGGTTGTAGAGCTATTTCCAGACGATGTGGCATATTTTCCCCTTATTCAAAAAACCGCATAATATCATTATAAAAGGCCAGAATCATCAAAAAAAGGATAAGAAACAGACCGATCTGCTGAGCGGTTTCACGGGTTTTCAGGGTAACCGGCTTGCCCCGGACGGCTTCAAAGGCGTAAAACATGAGATGGCCGCCGTCCAGAACCGGAATCGGCAGGATATTGAGGATGGCCAGGTTGATGCTGATAAAAGCGATAAAAGCCAGCAGGCTGGCCAGGCCGTGTTCAGCCTGCTGGCCGGCCATCTGGGCAATCAGGATGGGCCCCCCGATCTCCTTGGACGAGACCGAACCGGCGATGATCTTGGCCACGCCCAGCCCGGTCAGACCTATAATCCGGGCGGTCTGCTCAACACCTTGGACCAGGGCGCTGACCGGCCCCAGCGGTTCCCGGATGACCTCGTCAACGGAGACCAGGCCAACTACGGGATCGCGCAGAAAAGCTCCGGCCGGGGCAATTCCCACCAGGTAACGCTGGCGGGGTTCTCCAAAAATATTTTGACCGTCCGCCAGCCGGGGTTCGATGGTAAAGGTCCGGATATCGCCCTGGCGCTTGATGGAAATCGACAAGGGCTGACCCTGGGCCGCCTCGATCATCTTCGCCATCTGCGACCAGGTAGTCACGGTTTTCCCGTTAACGGCCTTGACCTGATCTCCCGGCCGGATTCCGGCCTCGGCGGCCGGCATCTCCGGACTGACTTCCCCGATAACCGGTTTGAGATAAGTCTGGCCCTGAGCCAGCAAGAGACCGTAAAAAATCAGGATGGCCAGCAAAAGATTAAAGACCGGGCCGGCCGCCACGATAATACTTCGCTGCCAGACCGGCTTATGGGTAAAGGACACGGCCTTGTCCGCCGCCTCGATCTCTTCCTCCGGGTCTTCACCCACCATCTTGACATAGCCGCCCAGGGGAATGGCCGAAAGCCGATATTCGGTCCGGCCGGATTGGAATCCCAGCAAGCGGGGGCCGAACCCCAGGGAAAAGCGTTCCACTCCCACCCCGAACAGACGGGCCAGCAGAAAATGGCCGGACTCGTGAAAAAAAATCAATACCCCCAGCACAATGACCAGGGCCACAATACTTGTCATAATTTTACCGCGTCCTTGTTTATCCGGCCAGACGCGCCGTGGCGCGTTCCCGAGCCCAGGCGTCGGCCGCTTTGATGTCGACCAGGCCGGGCGAACCTACCGGCGTGTGCTGTTCCAAAACCGCCTCGATCAGCGCGGCCATGCCATAAAAAGAAAGTCGCTCTTCCAGAAAGGCCGCCACGGCCACTTCATTGGCGGCGTTCAGCACGGCCGGGCAGGTGCCGCCAAGGCGGGCCGCCTCGTAGGCCAGGGCCAGACAGGGGAATCGGCGCGTATCCGGCTTGGCAAAGGTCAGCGCTCCCAGTTCAGCCAGGTCCGGGGCGGGCAAGGTGGCGGGCAGTCTTTCCGGATACGACAGGGCGTAAGCAATGGCGCCCCGCATATCCGGCACGCCCAGTTGAGCCAGCATAGACCCGTCCACGTAAGATACCAGGGAATGCACGATACTCTGGGGATGAATAAGCACCTCGATATCGGCCGCCCTCACGTCAAACAGGGCGGCCGCCTCGATCACTTCCAGCCCTTTATTCATGAGCGTGGCCGAGTCAATGGAGATTTTTTTTCCCATGGTCCAGGTGGGATGGGACAGGGCCGCCCGCGGACCGGCCGCAGTTATTTCCGAACGGCTTTTATTCAAAAAAGGGCCGCCCGAAGCGGTCAGGTGAAGGCGATCCAGAAATTGACGGTCATGGCCTTCCAGGCATTGAAAAACAGCGCTGTGTTCGCTGTCCACCGGCAGAATGACCGCGCCCTTTTCCACGGCCAGGGGCATGACCACCTCCCCGGCCATGACCAGCACTTCCTTGTTGGCCAGGGCCACGGTCTTGCCGGCCTCAACCGCGGCTATTGTGGGCTCCAGACCGGCGGCGCCGACCATGGCCGAAACGACCACGTCCACGGCGGGCTCGGCCGCCGCGGCCCGGTATCCTTCTTCGCCGCAGAGTATTTCAAGGGCAGTACCGGCCGGCAGCTTTTCCCGCAATTCCCGGGCCCGGTCCTCATCAAGGACTACCGCCGTTTCCGGGGCGAACCGTTTGACCTGGTCGGCCAGCAGGGTCATGTTATTACCGGCCCCCAGGGACCGCACCGAAAAAAGATCCGGAAAATCAGCCACCACCGCCAGGGTACTGGTGCCAATGGAGCCGGTGCTGCCGAGGATAGATAATCGTTTCATGACGCGAACACGTAAATTTTAAAAAGATAGGTCACCGGAACAGCGAACAGCACGGCGTCTATCCGGTCCAGCAGACCGCCATGCCCCGGGAAAATAACCCCGGAATCCTTGACACCGGACTCGCGTTTCAAGACCGATTCAAACAGATCCCCGGCCTGGCCGCAGATACTGATAATCACGAACATGATTATCGCTTCCACCCAGGGCAGACGGGGCATATCAAGCTGCCCCGGCAGCACCGGGAAAAACCCGTTGGCCAGACAACCGGCCAGGACCGTGGCCAGCAGACCGCCCAGGGCTCCCTGGACGGTTTTTTTGGGACTTACTTCCGGCAATAATTTATGACGGCCCAGGTAGGTACCGGCGTAATAGGCGCCGGTATCTCCCAGAAAAACGATCACCAGCAGCAAAAAAAGCCAGGTAACGCCGTGGCTGCCCTGATGAATAACCACCGCCAGCGACAGAATCAGGGGGAGATAGACCTGGCCGGTGATCTGTTTCAAGACGGTTGCCAGGGCCTCGGGCTGATGACCGTAGCGGCGCAGCGACCGCATCCCGGAAAAAACCAGCAGGCCGCAGAGCAGCAGGCAAATTACGTCGAAGTGTCCGGCCGGGGCGGCGAAAACGATGACGGTGGCGGCCAGAAAACCGGATACCGTGGTAAGGGATAAACCGGCCTGATCGGACCCGGCCAGGACAATGCCGTAATATTCATGCAGCGCCAGCAGGGAAGCCAGCCAGATAAAAATGGTAAAAAACCAGGGAGGCGAAAAATAGATGATCGCCACCACGAAAGGAATCAGTATAATTGCCGTCAGCCACCGTTGCAGATGCATGTCAAATTGCCTCCCCCGAGATATTCATAAGCGCGATATTTTCAGATGAGTCGGGGCAACCGGGTTCAGACTTTTCCGAAACGGCGGTCCCGGTTCTGGTAAGATTTTATGATCGCCAGCAGTTCCTCGGTGCCGAAATCCGGCCACAGGGTCTCGGTAATGAAAATTTCGGTATAAGCCAGTTGCCATAACAAAAAATTACTGATCCGCATCTCCCCGCTGGTGCGAATCAGCAGATCCGGATCAGGCAGATCACTGGTGTACAGACATGAGGCGAACATCTCCTCGTCAATGTCTTCCGGTGCGACCAGGCCGTCCCGGGCGGCTTCGGCCAGCTTGCGGGCGGCCCGGGATATTTCCGAACGGCCGCCGTAGCTCAAAGCGATGGTCAAGACCATGCTGGTGCCGTCGCTGGTAAAAGCCAGGGCTTCCGCCAAGGCCCGGTCCACCTCCCGGGGCAGCCGCCGACGTTCGCCCACCACGTTCAGACGAATGCCGTTATCTTTTAACTTCTTCTGCTGATTGGCCAGGAACTCCTGGAGCAGGCTCATGATCCCGGCCACCTCGTCGTCCGGGCGATTCCAGTTTTCAGTGGAAAAGGCAAACAGGGTCAGGCAGGGGATGGGGATATCCCGGCAGGCGCTGATCACTTCTTCAATGGTTTCCACTCCCCGGCGATGCCCCTCCAGCCGGTGAAGCGACCGTTTTTTAGCCCAGCGCCCATTGCCATCCATGATGATGGCGATATGAGCGGGCAAGCGGTTCTCGTCCAGGTCCCGGCGGAGATATTCCGCGGAATGATTAAAGTTCAAGGATTTCCTTCTCTTTTTCCTTGTATATTTCGTCTATACGTTCCACGTAACTATCGGTCAGTTCCTGCACCTTGTCCCGGGCGGCGAAAGCGTCGTCCTCGGAAATATCCCCGTCCTTTTTCAATTGCTTGAGATTTTCGTTGGCGTCCCGCCGGACATTACGCACGGCCACCTTGTAGTCCTCGGCCATCTGCCGGAGCTGCTTGGCTATGTCCCGGCGGCGCTCCTCGGTCAAAGGCGGCACGGCAAGACGGATAACTTTGCCGTCGTTGCTGGGAGTCAGGCCGATATTGGATTGCAGGATGGCTTTTTCCACGCTCTTGATGACGGTGGCGTCCCAGGGCTGAATGACAATCAGCCGGCTTTCCGGCACCGACAGGGACGCCATCTGATTTAAAGGAGTGGGAGTTCCGTAATAATCGACGGTGATCCCGTCGACCAGAGACAGTGAGGCCCGGCCCGTGCGGACCTTCCTCAAGTCAGAGGTAAAAGCCGCCAGTGACTTTTCCATTTTGTCCTTGGTTTCATCGTAAACTAAATCAATCATGGCTCTGATCCCTGTTTAATTGGCGCGGATAAATTTTCAGCTGTTGCTGATATAGGTACCGATATCCTCCCCGCAGACAATCCGCCGGACATTACCGGCCTCCTTGATGGAAAAGACTATCAGCGGCAGGCTGTTGTCCATGGCCAGCGAAATGGCCGTCGAATCCATGACGCCCAATTGTTTCTCCAGCACCTTCATGTAAGTGGTTTGCTTAATAAATTTAGCGTCGCTGGATTTTTCCGGGTCCGCGTCATACAACCCGTCCACCCGGGTCGCCTTTAAAAAAATCTCAGCGTGGATCTCTTCGCCCCGCAACACGGCGGCGGTATCGGTGGTAAAATAGGGGTTGCCGGTGCCGGCCGCGAAAATTACGATGCGCCCCTTGTCCAGGTGACGCAATGCCCGCCGCAAAATATACGGTTCGGCCACGGCGTGCATTTCAATGGCCGTCTGAATCCTGGTTTCTATTCCCTTTTTTTCAATGGCGTCCTGCAGGGCGATGCTGTTGATGACCGTGGCCAGCATGCCCATATGATCCGCCGCCGTACGGTCCATGCCGTAAGAGCTGGCGGCCACGCCCCGGAAGATGTTACCGCCGCCCACCACAACCGCGATCTGAACTCCCATCCTGGCCACGGACACCACCTCGTCCGCCATGTACCTGATCATGTCAGAGCTGATGCCGAAACTCTGGTCTCCCATCAGCGCTTCACCGCTCAGTTTTAAAAGAACTCGATGATACCGTGGCTTTGTCAACGGATTTATTCCCCCAGCTGGTAACGCGTGAAACGCTTGATCCTGATGACCTCTCCGATCTTGGCAACGGTTTCGTTAGTGTAGTCGCGAACGGAGATGCCGGGATCCTTGACGTAAGCCTGATCCATGAGGCAGGCTTCTTTATAAAACTTCTTTATTTTTCCCTCGACAATCTTATCAACCATGTTTTCCGGCTTGCCCATCTCCAGAACCTGCTCCCGATACACGGCCCGTTCCCTTTCCACGAGCTCGGCCGGAACATCTTCCGGCTCGATTCCGGCCGGGCTGGAAGCGGCGATATGCATGGCGATATTTTTGGCAAACTCTTTGAAATCATCGGTTTTAGCCACAAAATCGGACTCGCAGTTGACTTCAACCAGCACACCGATCTTACCGCCCATATGAATATAGGACTCTACCAGACCTTCGGCGGTTTCCCGCCCGGACCGTTTGGCCGCCTTGGCCAGTCCCTTGGTTCTTAAAAAATCAACCGATTTTTCGATATCCCCGTTACACTCGGTCAGGGCTTCCTTGCAATCCATCATTCCGGCACCGGTCTTTTCGCGCAACTCCTTGACCATGCCGGCGCTTATCGTTCCCATGGGTATTACTCCTCTGTTGTTTCCTGTGGTTAGTCTTCTGTTTTAATCTCCGGCTGAGCAGCCGGGGCAGCGTCCGCCGAGGCAGTGTCCGCCGGGGCAGTGTTCGCCGGGGCATTGTCCGCTTGATCTTCCGGAACGGCCGCTGACTCCGAAGGCAGATCCTCAAAATTATCTTCGAAATCGGAAACCGAGGAGAACCCCGACCGCCTGATGCGCTCCACAATGGGACCTTCGGTTCCGTCTGAAATCACTTCCCGCTCCCCGGCTTTGGCCGCCGCCTCTTCCTCGGCTTCCTGGGTCGCCGCTTCGGCGGCCGCCTGCTTATCGGTTTCCGCCTGCTCTTTCTCCTGTCGCCGACGAGCGCCTTCCAGGCAGGCATCGGCCATCTTGGACGATATCAGCCGAATGGCGCGGATGGCGTCATCATTGCCGGGGATGATATAATCAATCTGATCCGGGTCACAATTGGTATCCACCACGGCCACCACCGGGATGCCCAGGCGATTAGCCTCGTTTACGGCAATGGCCTCTTTTTTGATATCGACCACAAAAACCGCTCCGGGCAGTTTGGTCATGTTCTGAATACCACCGAGGACATTATCCAGCTTGGTCCGATGCTTGGACAGTTGCGCCTGCTCCTTTTTGGGGTACATCTCGATGGAGCCGTCATTAATAATTTCATTGAGGTGGTGCAGCTGATCGATGCTTTTTTTTATGGTCTGAAAATTGGTCATCATGCCGCCCAGCCAGCGGTTATGCACGTAATACATCTCAGCCCGGTTAGCCTCTTCGTAAATTGATTCCCGGGCCTGTTTCTTGGTGCCGACAAACAGGACGGAGCGGTTGTTTTCCACGGTTTTGACGATGAATTCATAGGCATCCTTGAACAGACGCACCGTTTTTTGCAGATCAATGATATAGATGCCGTTCCTGGCCCCGAAAATATAGGGTTTCATCTTGGGGTTCCAACGCCTGGTCTGATGGCCGAAATGGACACCCGCTTCCAGCAGTTCCTTCATGGTTACATGATTGCTCATAACTTTCTCCTTGAATGTGGTTGTTCCGCCACTCCCGTCATCCCCGGCACCGACTCTTCCGACCTGGGAAAAGCACCCGGCCTCGGGTCCGAAAGCGTGTGTTTTATGTTGCCTGCTTTTATGTTACTGCCTTATGTTAAATCCATATATATAACAGATATGCTTTGTTCAAAACAACTTTTTTTTGTTATTTCCCGCTAATGATTTCTAAAAAAACAAAAAGCTTCGTCCGGAAGAACCCGAATTGAGTTCAGCCCGGTCTACAACCCCGGCTATCGTCAGGATATCGTCCTGATATTTAAAGAAAAATTCCAGAAAAAAGTCTTTGCCAGGACGACGGCTGAATTCAGGAGGTCGGCGCGGATTTCTTGCGCAAACGCGCCACCCGGTCATGACCGGCCAGGTCCCGGATAAAATCAACCGTGGCGTAGGAGCCGGTTTCCCGGGCCAGACCCGCCACGGCCTCCTTTTGATCCCATCCGATCTCAAGCAGCAACAATCCCCGGGGAGACAGAAAATCAGCCGCCGAATAAACCAGGCGACGAACCTGGGTAAGCCCGTCCTTTCCCCCGTCCAGGGCGATGGCCGGCTCATAATCGCGTATGTCCGGGGCCAGCTGCGACAGTTCACCGGTGGAGACATAAGGCGGATTAGCCACGATCATGTCGAAAACTGCCCGACCCGGCCGTAGTCCGGCTGTCCAGTCCGCCGCCCAAAAGCTCACCCGATCCAGCAGTCCCTGGCGGGCGGCATTGCGTCGGGCTACTTCCAGGGCGGCCGGAGAAATATCCGAGGCCACGAACCGGACCTCCGGTAATCGCGCCGCCAGAGACAACACCACCGCTCCGGAGCCGGTAGCCGGCTCCCAGACGGTGGTCTCACCGGTTCCGGACAGATTCTGGCCGGTCAGGCTCTCCAGGCCCTCCAGGGCGGATTCCACCAGGGTTTCCGTGTCGGGCCTGGGGATGAGGACATGGCGGCAGACTTCGAAGGAGGCTTCCCAGAAATCCTTTTCACCGACAATATAGGCTACCGGTTCGCCACCGGCCCGTCGTTTAATGAGGGAACGCAAGGCGGCCAGCTCGTCGGCTTCCAGGGGACGATCGTAGTCCAGGTAAAGATCCAGC
>JAWOCW010000250.1:0-5136 GCA_046483615.1 Desulfosudaceae bacterium | reverse complement strand
CTTGCGGGGCCATCGGGGCGGCCCTCCTGGCCGCGTCCCGGTAAAGTCCACGGACCTCCACCGTCCGGGACGATGGAAACCAGACCGAGTCCGCGCCGAACTCCTTCCTCTGCTGTCGCGGCCGAATTTTTATTATTTGGGACAACCATACCTGATGTTTTCGTAAAAAGCTTCCAACCCCGCCGCGGCGGTATTTTTGCAGAAAGTAACTTGGAAGTTCCTTGGAAGTCATTTTTGGGCTGGCAAAGTAAAAAGTTCAAGATCAAGGCGCAGCGTTTTTCGAGGAATGGAGCGTACTTAGCAGTACGTGACATGAGGAGGAAAGCGCTGCAACGAAGATATTGGACTTTTTACGAAGCCATCATACCTGAAGCCGGGATATTATCACATCATTCCGTATTCCTTGAGTTTCAGGTGCAGCGTCCGTCTGGAGATGCCCAGGCGCCGGGCCGTTTCACTCTTGTTGTTGCCCGTTTTTTCGATCATTTTCAAGATGGCCAGCTTTTCCAGTTCACGCAGGGTTTTGTCTCCGTCGCCGGTGGGAAGCCCGGTGGAGTCTTCGGCGGAATCATCCCCCTGGCCCGCGGCACCGCGCCCGGGGCCGGATTCTTCGAGCTGGATATCATCCCGGCCGAGGTACTCGCCGCCGGCGAGGATGACGCCCCGTTCCACGGCGTTCATCAATTCCCGGACATTACCCGGCCAGTTATGATGGATCAGTTTATCCATGGCTTCGGGAGTAAATCCTTTGACCACGCGGTCGTTTTTTTCGGCGTAATGTTTTAAAAAATGTCGGGCCAGCAGGGGAACGTCAGCGGTTCTTTCCCGGAGGGGCGGTACCCGGAGGGTGATCACGTTGAGCCGGTAATACAGATCCTCCCGGAAGTCTCCCTGTTCGATCAGGTCGACCAGGTCGCGGTTGGTGGAGGCGATGATGCGGGTATCCGTCTTGATTGACTTTTCCCCGCCCACCGGCGTGAACTCCCTTTCCTGCAGGACCCGCAGCAGCTTGACCTGCATGGCCGTGGAAGTTTCGCTGATTTCGTCAAGAAGGATACTGCCTTTGTCCGCCAGCTGGAACTTTCCTTCCTTGCGCCGGTTGGCGCCGGTAAAGGCTCCTTTTTCATGCCCGAACAATTCGGATTCCAGCAGGGTTTCGGTTATGGCGGCACAATTTATTTTAATAAAGGGACCGTTTTTACGGTGGCTGTTGGTGTGAATGGCGCCGGCCACCAGTTCCTTGCCGGTGCCCGACTCGCCCTGGATCAACACGGTGGCGTCGGTATCCGCTACCTGGGCGATAGTCCGGAGCAGGCGCTGCATCTTTTCATGCCGGCCGATGATATTGCCGATATCGAAATTTTTGTCCAGGGCCTCTTTTAAACGGGCGTTTTCCTGTTCCAGCCGGGTGTGTTCGAGAGAATGCCTGATGGTCAGTTTCAGTTTGTCAAAGTCGAACGGTTTGGTCAGATAATCGTAGGCCCCGTTTTTCAGGGCTTCCACGGCACTTTCCACCGAGGAGTAGGCTGTCATGATGATTACCGGAATGGCCGGGTTGATGATTTTTATTTCCCGGAGAGCTTCCAGGCCCGAGACCTTGATCATGCGGATATCCATCAGGACCAGATCATAAGGTTTCCCGGAAACCAGGTCCACCGCCACCTGCCCGTCGTCCGCTTCCTCCGGGGCGTAGCCCCACTTGCCGAGCAGGGTTTTGAGCATGTGGCGGTGAGAGTGATCATCGTCGACAATTAGAATGGTGCTTTTGGTTTTACTCATTTTTCGTCTCATCCTGGCGCGGCAGAATCACCCTGACAACTGTGCCCCGGCCGGGCTCGCTGCTTACCTTTATTTCCCCTTGATGGGCCTTGACGATATTGCGCACCACGGCCAGTCCCAGGCCGGTGCCGGACTGCTTGGTGGTGAAGTAGGGTTCGAAAATATCGGGTCGGTCTTCCCTGCTGATGCCTTCTCCGGTGTCAGCCACCTCGATGACAAGGTTCCGGCCGGACTGATCCCGGGAAAGTTTTATGGTCAGGGTTCCCGAGCCTTTCATGGCCTGGACCGCGTTCAGAACAAGATTCAGCAGCACCTGGCGAAGCTTGTCCGGATCGGCGTGAATCTCCGGCGCATCCGGGTCCAGCGCGGTTTCCACGGAAACGTTGTGGAGATCGGTCTCGCGTCCGATCAGGCTGAGGCTGTCCCTGATGACCGCTTCCAGGTTGACCGGTTCTTTCGAAATGGCCACCGGCCTGGCCAGTTCCCCCATGTCGCTGACCACCCGGTTGAGGCGATCCGCTTCCCTGGTGATCATGTCGGCCATCTGGTAGTTCTCGCTGGATTTGTCGAAGGCTTCTTTTAAAACCACGGCGTACCCTTTTAAAGCGCTCAGCGGGTTGCGGATTTCATGGGCCACGCCGGCGGCCAGGCGACCGATGGCCGCGAACCGTTTGTTGGCTTCCATTTCGGTTCTCAGCCGGTCCAGTTCGGTTTTGTCGCGGATCAGAATCAGCCCTCCCATGGAGGCGCCGGCTTTGTCATACAGGGGGCTGGCAATTATCTCCAGAACCATGGGATGACCCTGGCTGCTTTTGACGCGGATTTCTTTTTCCCGGAGTGTTCTTTTTCGTTCAGGGGAGTCGGGAGAGTCGGGAGAGTCGGGAGAGTCGGGGACGTCGGGGGAGGTGGGGGAGGCCGTAAAATCCAGCACTTCCGCCGGCAGATAACGGTGAACCTCCCGGGGATCAACGCTGGCCGGGATTTCGAAAATGGTCCGGGCCACCGGATTGACGGAGACCACCCGGCCGTTCATGTCGGTCGCGATCATGCCCACGGGCATGTTTTCCACCAGATTGTCCGAAAATATCTTGATCCGGGACAGGGACGAGCGGGCGGCGGCATACCGCTGCACCAGAAAAACCAGGATAAATCCGCTGAAACCGATCAGGGCCAGAATCACTCCCATGATGATACTGTGCTGAATATCGTTTTTATAGGCCTCTTCGATGGATCGCATGTCCAGTCCCACGAAAATCACGGTATCCCGGTAGGTGTCAGCCTGGTGCCGGCCGCGCATGCGCTGATGACCGGGCATGCCGGCGGGGGGGAATCTTTTTCGCGGTCGCACGGGAGTAAATTCTTTATAGGCTTCAAAGACATTCCGACCGCTTTTATCCGGCTTGATGCGCCAGTGGAGACTCCCGGAATCTAAAACTTTACCCAGGTCCAGATTTTGACCGTATTGACGACCTTTTTCTTCCTCCCGGGAATGAACCAGGATGGAGCCGGTCCGGTCCACGATAAAAATATAGGCAATGTCCGGCAGGGCTCCTGTTTCTGTCAACAGGTTCTCCATGGCCTTTCTGTTCCACTCCATGTTCATCATGCCGGTATAGGTGCCGGCTTCAAAGGCCCGGATCAGGGCGGCGCTTTTTTCCAGCAGGAGCCTGGCACTCTGGTCTCTTTGCCGGCTGATCCGGTCGACGGTCATGTAGGTAAAAATGGGAAACAATACAATAATTGTCCCAATCAGCAGCAGTGGCGGTATGCCGATGGAAAATCCGGTTTTTTTCATGGCGGCGGCAGAATCTCCCGCGGTTTTGGAGTTGTGGAACGTCTTTTCTTAAAGGGATGCAAAGCAGGTGCCGGATAATGTACCAGATAAAAAAAAGATTGTAAATTCAGGGCAAATTTCCGGCAATGGTCAGGCCGGACATGTCACGGGTCGATTGGGGCGCAACTGCAATTGGAATAATGCAATAAAATAGTTTCCATCCATAAATGGCCTTTTTCCGCAATCTCTACGTCAAACTGCGGGGTTGCTTGTGCGGCGTACGTCCAGTACGCCTCCGCACAACCCCTTGTTTTCCTTGACCTTGCGAAAAAATTCACATTTCTGGATTGGAAACCCCCCAGATTGTGCCATCCATGTGAAATGGATGGACACAAAATAATGCATTTCAAAAAATTTCCTGAAATATCCGGGCCGGGCCGTTCTGAACTGGTAATTTTTTAGCCGGTTGAGTGGCTAAAATTGAGCCACCTGAGTTTATTCCCCTTTGCTTCGATATTGGTTAATATTAAAAATTGTTTTTATATCAAAATGTTAAATAAGATGGCACGGTAATTGAAAGGTTGTTGACAGGAAGTTGAGTCAAGGTTGACGGCTTCGTAAAAAGTTTAATTGCCGCAAGGCGGCCGGCTTCGTTGCGCTGCATCTCTCGTCATGTCACGTACTGCCAAGTACGCTCCATTCCTCGAGATTTGCGACGCCCCGCTTGTCAGACGATCTTCAACTTTTTACTTTGCCGTCCCAATCTGAACTTTTTAGGAAAACATCATCATTAATTATTGTAAAGGAGAAGAAAATGAACCAGACAATCACCAAAAAAACGATTCTGACGGCTTTGATCATTCTTATCACCGGTTTTTTCGCGGTTCAGGCGTGGGCCCACATGGGCGGCGGATATCACCGGGGATGGGGCGGAGACAGACCCGGCGCCGGCTATGGCGGCCACATGGGATACGGTCAATATCACAACGGTCCCGCCTGGACTAATTTGTCCGACGAAGACCGGGAAAAATTTCAGCAGGAACGGGAACGGTTTTTTACCGCTACTCAGAAGCTCAGAAATCAGTACCAGGAAAAACGGCTGGCGCTGAGCAATGAATACGCCAAGGCCGAAACTGATCCGGCTGAAATCACCAGACTGGAAAAGGAGTTGTTTGATATTTCCGCCGAACTCGAAAAAGCGCGCTTCGAACATCGGAGCAAAGTGCGGGAGCAGTTCGGCGCCAATTCCCCGGGTTTTAATCGGGGCGGTTATGGCCGGGGTGGCTATGGCGGATGTTTCTAACCTCCTTAACACGGATATTTCACGAGTCGATTTGGGCGCAAATGCAAGGCGCAGGGCGCGAAGCTGTAGTAAATCTACCGCGAGCGGCCTGCAACACAGCAGTTGCGCCCAAGTCCCGCCCCGGCGGGACCGCAGGGTGAATTTTTTTGATATAAAATTGACTTTATTCCGCAAATCAAAAATGACAATTTGTAATGTTGCAATGACTGCTTAATGCAATATAAATAATTGGAATGATTCAATAAAGTAATGTTTTTCAAAAAAATTCATGAAATATCCG
>JAWOCW010000224.1:0-8656 GCA_046483615.1 Desulfosudaceae bacterium | reverse complement strand
CGGAAGGAGGGCATATCCGCCAGGTAGGTTCCCCGGGTTCCGCGCCAGTCCGGGGATAGAAAAATTTCAAAGCTGGGAATATTATGTCCGGAAAGACCGACCCATTTTCTGTTTTGGCCGGGCGTTATTTCCAGGTCAATATTTTTGGCTTCAACTCGCAGGGTCTGCGGTTTCATGCGGTTCAGCCATTGTTTAATGGAGGTGGCTTTCTTGAAGATGGACTGCCACTGATCCAGGGGGTTTTTGCTGTTCAGAAAACAGGCCCGCGCGATCTGGGCGGCATATTCGTCCTGCTTCAGACCGGCCTGCCGGGCCAGCTCAGCGGTCGGGAACATGCCCAGTGTCCAGCCGAATTCGCCATCGTTTTCGCGGCGTTCCAGGATATCCCGAAGCGGCTTACGGGCAATGGCGGCCTGGCCGATTCTGGCTGAATCGACCCCGCTTAAATGGGTCAGAGATTCCGGGGCCAGCAGGGCAATATTGCCGTTCAGGGATTTAAGAAAGTTCTTTTCGCCCGGGGCTTGAAAAACCAGCTGTTCGCGGTTGGCCAGCTGGAAAAAGTTTTTTTCCATGACAGGTGTCATCAGGCCGCGCATAACCGGATTCCGTCCGGCCAGGAGCAGTTTCTGGTGAATGATTTCCGCCAGGGGCAAAGCCGGCAGGTGGTAGCGCACGGCGATGACGTCGTTTTTCTTGAATTTCTTTTTACGGGCCTGGCCAAGGCCCCATAACAAAACCTCGGCATATCGTTCCAGTTGTTTCGGCGTCAGCATCAGCAAGCTCCTCTCAACGTTTTTTAACGCGACAGACCGGGCTCCGGGTTTAGCGCCCGATCATGATTAAACGACTATAGCAGATCAACCGGGAGGAGGGCAAGCCGGCGGGCCGGTCGGCTTGATCCTGGTCTATTGATTTTCCGGTTGAATTTTTTGGACACGGACTTTAAAGTGCAGTAATATACAAGATGATTGTTTATGTCCCCGGGGGGCGTCAGCCGGAGAGGCGGTTGCGGCCAAAAGCTTTGCTGCCGATCTTCCGGATGTGAAATTCCGACCGCGAAAAAGGAGTCTGTCATGATGGGAAATTTCGAAAACTCCAGGCTGTTCATAGGAGCGCTGATAGTCTGTAACATTATTCTCCTGGTACTGGTGTTGTTTTTGGCTGGCAGCGGAGGATCCGGGTTTTCCGACAAGGATTTGAATAATATTCAAAGCAGGCTGGAAGCCCTTGAAAAACGACTGGCCACGGTAGACTTTGATCCGGAACAAATTGCCGAAATGGTCAAGCAAAGTGAAGCCATGTCAGGATCAGCGCTGGTTCCCCGGGAGCGAATTCAGGATCTGATGGCCCGGGTGGAGGCCCTGGAAGAGGACATGCCTTCAGGCAAGCGCCAGGCCACTGTCACCACCAGCGAGCCGGAAGTTGAAACCGGGCCTGTTACCGAAGAAGCGCGGGAGTCGGAGCCGGTCGCTACCAAGAAACCGTCCGCCACCAAGTCTGAATCAGATTCCGGCAAAACCCCGGAATCGTCTACGGCATCATCCCCGGAATCATCTCCGGAACCATTCGCTGATAATATGCCGGCCGCTTACTACACCGTCAAGGAAGGGGATACTCTTTACAGTATCAGCCTTAAACATGGCCTGGAACCGGAAGAACTGCGCCGATTGAACGGGCTGGAATCCAACACCATCCAGGTGGACCAGAAACTTCGGATTCAGTAGGGAAGGCGTGTCTCGCTATCCGTCGTTTGTTCGCAGCCAGGCCGCCAGGTTGTCCAGCCCCTGGCTGATATTGATCTGCGGTTGATAACCCAGGTCCCGCTTGGCGGCGCTGATATCAAACCAGTGGGCCGTGGCCAGTTCTTTGGCCACGAAGCGGGTCATGGGCGGTTCTTGTTTACGACCGGTCAGACGGTAAAGCGTTTCCAGCAGAGCTCCCACCATCCAGACCACCCCGGCCGGCAGGGACCTCTTAATGGGGTCGCGGCCGGCGGCCGCCAGAATGCCGTTGATCATGTCCCACATGGCAATGGGCTCGTCCTGGCTGATAAAATAGATGTTGCCGGACAGGTCCGGGTTGGCGGCCAGGCTGTCGGCGGCCAGCAGGTGAGCCCGGGCGGCATCGTCGATATAGATGGTGTCCACCAGCTTATCTTCCCGCCCCACTTTAACCAGCTTATCCGCCCGTTCGATCACCCGCGGCACCAGGTGCGGATCACCGGGCCCCCAGATCAGGTGGGGACGGAGAATAATCGCCTTGATATGGCCCCGGGCTGATTCCCGGAGGACCAGTTGTTCGGCGGCCGCCTTGGTGCGGGTGTAGGGGGTGGGCAGGTGGTCGGGATAGGGTCGGGATTCGTCGACGCCGGCCATGTCCTGACCGTCAAAAATAACGCTGGGCGAGCTGGTGTGAATCAGCACCGGCACCCGGTGCTGTCGGCAGGCGGCCACTATATTTTCCGTGCCCATGACATTGGGACGGTAATATTCCTCATAAGCTCCCCACACTCCCGGCTTGGCGGCCGTGTGGAAAATGACGTCCATCCCCTGGCAGGCGTTAAGGACGATATCCGGCTGGCTGATATCCCCCTGAATCTGGGTGACTCCCAGCGCCTCCAGTTCCGGATAAGTGTTTCTGGCCAGGCTGAAGACCCGCTCCCCCTTTTGGACCAGTTGTCTGACGATGGCTCCCCCCAAAAAACCGCCGCCGCCGGTTACCAGCACTTTTCCGCCGTCCGGCCGGTTCATTTGCCGGCTGTTTTCTTCGTTGCCCATAAGGTCAGTTTTTCCCGGAATATTTTGGAGTTGTGCCGGATATCGACCGGAAAATTATCATGAAACAAGACCGTTTCGATGTCTTTGGTTAATTTGTGGGTTTTGGCCAGGGCCAGTAATTCCCTGGTCAGATCCTTGCGGTGAATCCCTTTTTTCTTGAGCGGTTCAACGCAGATAACCGGTTTCTGGCGGCCGGTCTGGCCCACCCCGACCAGGGCGCTTCGGGCCACGTCGGGATGATTATTGAAGATCGCCTCACAGGGAACGGTGAACAGGACCTTTTTTTCCGTGATAACCCGGTGGCTTTTTCTTCCCAGAAACCAGTAGCGGTTCTTGTTGTCCATCCAGGCCAGGTCGCCCATGCGGTGCCAGAAGCCGTTACCGTCCGGGATTTTGGCGGCGGCGTTGTCCCGGGGCCGGTTGTGATAGGCGGCCGTGACATGGTCGCCCTTGACGGCTATTTCACCGGGCTCGCCCGGGTCCACCAGCAGATCGTCCGACCACTCCTCGATGGGGGTGTCCGTGATTTTAATCAGCCGGACTTCAACATTGGAGAGAGCCCGGCCGACGCAGTTGCCGAAGCCTTTTTCCGTCATGGGTTTTGTTTCGGCCAGGATTTCCCTGCTGCCGATGGAAATAACGGGGACGGCCTCGGAGGCGCCGTAAGGAGTGTGAATCTCCGCGGCCGGTGGCAGGGCCTGGGAAAATTGCTCGATATTGTCGGGATGAACCGGCGCCCCGGCGGAAACCACCCGCCGCAGCGAGGGCAGCTTGATGTTCTGCCGTCGGCAGTGTGACCCCACCCGGTTCAGCAGGGCCGGCGAAGCAAACATGTTGGTGACACCGAAGTTGGTAATGCCTTCAATGATTTTTTCCGGATTGACCCGGGCCGGTCTGGTGGGGTCCATGTCCGGAATGACGGCGGTCATGCCCAGGGCCGGATCAAACAGGGCGAACAGGGGAAAGGTCGGTAAATCGATTTCATCCGGCTCGATCTGGAAGTGATCCTGGATCTGATTTATCTGGGCGTCAAAATTGCCGTGGGTATAGACGACCCCTTTGGCCGGACCGGTGCTGCCGGTAGTAAACAGGATGGCCGCGATTTCGTCCCGGCCGGTTTGCTGGAGTTGATATTTGTCCTGGCCGTTTCGGCGCAGCTGGTCCAGGGTGGGGCCTCCCCAGAACCAGCGAGGACCGACGGTTACCCAGTTCCTGACGCTTTTAAAAAAAGCCGGGCGGAGTTTGCGGAGAACATGGGCCGGCGGAATACCGATAAAACCCTGGGGGGAAGTTTCCGAAAAGCAGCCCAGCATGCGGGAGATTCCCATGCCCGGATCCACCACTACCGGTATGATGCCGGCCTTGAACAGGGCGAAGACCAGGGAGAAAAAGTCAATGCTGGGCCTGACCATCAGGACGGTGCGGGTGCCGCGGCGGAAGCCGGCTTTTTCCAGGCCGCCGGCCAGCCGATCGGAGTCGGCGTCCAGTTGAGCGAAGGTCAGGTGGACGTAGGCAACCCGACCGGCGTTATCCCGGCCGACCGGAGCCACCACCGCTTTTTTGTAAGGCTGGACCCGGGCCATCGCCTTCAGGCGGGTGGCGATATTAACGGTCTCCGGCCCGGCCTGGCCATCTTCAGGCTGGAGGTCATCGGTCCGGGTGGAGGCTGGTGTGGCGGCGGTGTCAGTCATCAATCCGTCTCTTTTAAAAAGTTTTCGATCAGGGCGCCGACCGCTTCTGGTTCATCTTCCAGCAGGAAGTGTCCGGCCGATTCAAACTCGTGGCAGGCGGCCTCCGGAAAGCGACGGCGCCATTCTTCGAAATAGGTATGATCAAAAACAAAGTCATGTTTTCCCCAGCAGATCAGCATGGGCAGGACGGACAACTGGTGCAGGTTTTCGTCCAGGAAGCGGCCCAGCCGGTAGCTGGGATCACTTGGCTTGAGGGCGATGTCCTGCACGAATTTCAGCACGGCGACGCGGTTGGACCAGCTGTTGTAAGGGGCGATCAAACCGGCTTTCACGGCCGGGGACAGCTTCTTCCGGGGGGCCATGACCAGGGCTGCCCGGCAGAAGAGGTTGGCCCCGAGCATGGCCGGCACGGCCAGGGGGGTCAGGTAGCGCATCAGCCAGAGCCGCAGGGGCAGGGACTTGCCGGCCGGTTTCAAAAAAGCGGCCGTATTGGTGATGACGATACGTTTGATCCGGTCCGGGTTTCGCAGGGCAAAGGCGCAGCCGATAAAACCGCCCCAGTCATGGACGATAAGTGTCAGCGGCCGGTCTATCTTCAGTTGTTGGATAAAGGCGGTCAGGTCGGCCACCTGGTTTTCCAGGCGGTAACCGTAGGCGTCGGCGGAGGGCCTTTCCGACAAACCGCAGCCGATATGATCAGGACAAAGAACGCGGTAGCCGGGCGCCAGTCGCTGGATCAGGGAGCGGTAATAAAAGGACCAGGTGGGATTGCCGTGCACCATCAGGACCGGCTCTCCCCGGCCCTCGTCAAGATAGTGATAGTTAAAACCGTTGACGGTCATATAATTGGATTCAAAGGGATACAGATGAGCGAAAGCCGACATGTCGATATGGGCGGTCATTACCAGGTCACCCCCAGCATAAGGCAGTTCAGGCCGCTGCCGATACCCAGAAAAGCGACCATGTCGCCGGGCTCCAGAAATTCCCGTTCATCGGCCAGGGCCGCCGTGATGGGCAGGGAGACCGTGCCCATGTTGGCGAAGTATTGGTAGGTTGGAAAATCTTTCTCCGGCGAAATGCCGATGGATTTTAAAATCGCTTTCTGGTTGGCTTCGCCCACCTGGTGGCAGATGACCTTGTCCGGCTGGTCAGCGGCCAGACCGAGTTCTTTTTTGAAATCCTGAAAGGTTTTCTGACCCAGTATTACTCCGTTTTTGAGCACGCCGACCGAGTCTGTTTCCATTTTATAGGGCGCGCTGGCCGGCACCCCGGTATCCGGCCCCCAGACGCAGAGCCGGTGATGCCGGGAGGCGTTCCTGACGACGCCGCCCAGCAGCTTGTGCCGGCGGTAGCCGGCCGGGGGCGCCTCGGTCCCGGTTATGACAATGGCCACGGCACCGGATCCACCGGTCAGAACCGCCATGGATTTTTTAAAAGAGTCCATGTCCCGTTGACGGTTCATTCTTTCTATAGTCAGATCAACTATCTGGCGGGCTGATTCGCAGGAAACCACCAGGCCGGCCTTTATCTGGCCCAGTTCAATGGCGTTGGCTACTTCCAGGATGCCGTTCATGACGCCCAGGCAGGCATTGGAAATATCGGAAATAACGGTCTCGGCGCTGAGGCCCAGCCCGTCGGCCACGGCGCAGGCCGTGGCCGGCTCGAGGTTGTCCCGGCAGACCCCGCAATAAACTATCCGGCCGATGTCTTCCGCGGAAACCGAGGAGGCGGCCAGGGCTTTTTGAGCGGCCTTAACGGCGCCGGTATAAAGGGGTTCGCCGGGATCCCAGAATCTTCGTTCCTCGATACCGGTCAGAGCCCGCAACTGCCCCTTTTTTAATTTCAGCTTCTGATAAAAGGGCTCCAGGCGATCTTCCAGTTCTTCGGAAGTAATCACGTTGGGTGGCAGTTCGTAGCCAAAGCTGTCTAAAAAAACATTGTCGTAGCGCATTATTCAACCCAGTATTATACCCGAAAGACGCCTGATTAAGGCGGGAGGGACATTTTTTTACGCTATAATTTATGTAGCCAGCCTGTCAAGTTATTTTACCGGCCATTTTATCAGTCTGGTCCGGCTTTTGGTTCCGGGAAAAACGCCGCTGTCAGCGGCGCCGCCGAGGCTTTCGGGAAGACAATCGTTCCAGCGCGATGACCGCCGCGAAACCCGTCAGGGCCAGCAGCACGGCCATCCAGAAATCAGCCCCGAAATCGGGCGGGAGGATATTGGCTTCCCGCAGGACATGGACCTTGCCGCGGACGACCGTGGTCTCCAGGGTTTCTTTCCAGGGCCAGATCTTTCTCAAGGAACCGGTCATCAGCCCGGTCAGAAAGGCCATGGCCAGATCATGCCAGCGGTCCAGGGCCCATTTGAGCAGCCGGGAAAAAGAAATAACGCCGGCGGCCGCCCCGGCGCAGAAGATGATCATGATGATCATGTTGTCCGGAAGCAGGGGGTTTTTAATGGCCCCGGTGATAAATTCGTATTTACCTAAAATAAGCAGCAGAAAGGCGCCGCTCAGGCCCGGCAGAATCATGGCGCAGATGGCGATAAAGCCGCTGATAAAGATAAACCACCAGGTTTCCGGGGTGGACACCGGGATCAGTCCCACGACAATCCAGGCAGCCGCCGTACCGGCCACAAAAGAGAAAACGGTCCCGGGTCGCCGCCAGGAAGGCACCTTGCGGCTGACCACGTGGATGGAAGCCAGAATCAGCCCGAAAAAGAGGCTCCAGGTTAAAACCGGATGAGTCAGGAGGAGGTGGTGCATTATCCGGGCGAGGCTGATGATGGCGGTGGCAATGCCGGCCAGCAGGATCACCAGAAAACGGACATGGGCCGTGGCCAGGGCGGCCTTGATATCCAGCCGGAACATTTTTTTTATGAATCCGGCGTCGAATGATTTGATGGCGGCCAGCAGTTTTTCGTAAATACCGGTGATCAGCGCGATGGTACCACCGGATACCCCGGGGACGACGTCGGCGCAGCCCATGCAGAGGCCCTTGGCGTATAAGATGAGGGCTGCCCGGGGAGATTCAGGCCCCGGCGTCCGGCCCAGAGCCTGGGTCCAGGTCAGAGATTCGTTTTTTTTCATAAGCGGTCTTTATCGGCGTTCAGTCATTACAGGTGATCCAGATAAATCAGGATAGTCTGGCGTGGTCCGGGAGAGTCAGGCCGATTCCGGATCGGGCTGATCCATTTCCCTGATATATTTAAGCCATGTTTTCAGGACAGCATGGACCAGCGTTGCCAGGGGAATGGCAAAAAAGAGGCCCCACATACCCCATAAGCCGCCAAATATGAGCAGGGCCACGATAATGGCAATGGGATGCAGGTCGACCACCTCGGAGAGCAGCAGCGGGGCCAGCAGGTTGCCGTCCAGGGCCTGAATGATGGCATAGGCGATTATCAGCCATAACAGCGGAGGGGAAAATCCCCATTGAAAGAAACCCACCAGGCCCACCGGCAAGAACATGACCGCGGCCCCGATATAGGGAGCCAGAACCGACAGGCCCACTGCCAGGGATATCAGCAGCGCGAACTTCAAGTCCAGCATGGTAAAGACGGCATAACTGACCACCCAGACAATGACGATTTCCCATATTTTTCCGCGCACATAGTTGCTGATCTGCTGGTTGACTTCATGCCATACCTCGGCGGCCAGCCTGGTGTTGTTGGGAGTGAATACCCGGAACCAGGCCAGTATCTTTTTTTTGTCCTTCAGAAAGAAGAAAACCATCAGCGGTACCAGTACCAGGTAAACCACGATGGTGATGATGCTTCGCACCGAGGCAATTGATATGGACAGGGCAAATTGCCCCAGGCGGGTGATTTCAGATTTAAGAAAAGATATAATTTCAGTTACCTGGGATTGGGAGATCAGTTCCGGATACTGTTGCGGCATGCGCATCAGCTCCTGCTGGCCGTTGGCGATCAGGGCCGGAAGCTCCTGGAGCAGTTCGGCAATCTGCTTGGAAAGCATGGGCAGCAGCAGCAGCAGGATGGCCAGCAACCCCACCATGAACAGCAGGTAAACCACCAGCAGGGCTATTTTACGGGAGATTTTCAATCTCTCCAGGACAAATATCAACCCTTCCAGCAGGTAGGCGATGACGATGGCGGCAAAGACCGGGGCCAGCATGTCTCCCATCGTTAAAATCAGCAGAAAGCCGATTATCAGCAGGGTAAAC
>JAWOCW010000186.1:0-10609 GCA_046483615.1 Desulfosudaceae bacterium | reverse complement strand
GTCTTCCCGGGTATCTGCCGTATCTTCAGCCGATACAGGTTTGTATACGATCTTACCGGATTGGTGTACGGACTTACCGACATTTTCGTCTTGTCGTCTTGCCCCTTCCATCAGGAGGTGCATCAGCGGCTGCTTAATTTCCCTGGTAATATTTAAGTCGGGATGATCAATCTCAACCGTCGGGTTGTCCCAGCCGAGGATTTCGTAGACAGCTTCTTCTCCGCTGCCGGCCTCGGCGGCCGCCGCTACCAGGGTGCCGTCACGCAAATAGAGACGCCCTTCTTGCTGTTCGCCTGCTGTTACCTTCAGCGTCCAGGAGGCTCCTTCCATTTCCGACATCTGGAGAAAAGAAGCCAGGCTGATTCCTTGAAAGACGCCGCCGATACCACCTGTCATTTCTGCCACCCTTTGCCTGTCAGGGCCGTAAAATCGACCGGCTTTTCAAAATATTGCATGGCACCATTGAACTTTATGGTGGACCTGATTTTACCGGTTTCGAGGCCGGTCATAATCATAAAAGGAAGACGAGCGTTGTTTTTCGTGATTGCCCCCTTCCCCTTTTTCGTACCCCATAATTTTATATGTCCAGTCTTTTGGCCTGCATGATATTTTCCATAAAGTGATTGATCTGCTCCATGATCCCTTCCCGCGAGCAGACGCGCGGGTCTGACAGATCGTAGTTGATTATCAAAACCGGCAGGTTGTTTTCTCGACATTTTTCTCTTAGCATACCGTTCAGGGCGGCTGAATTCTTACAGCCCACGTGCCCGGCCACCCATAGCATATCAATATCAAACTGCTTTACAATTCTGAAAACATCCTCAATATAATTTGCGGCCGGCCCCCTGGTGTGCCTTGTCATGGGGCCTTCCATCATATTCTGGCCCAGGCTTTTCAGCATTGATTCCTCTGATGAAGTGTCAACAAAAGGATCCCGCCGGCTGTAGGTCATGCTGTCCATGACCAGGGCAACGCCGTAGGCTTTTTCCGCCCAGTTGAAAACGTCTCCCGCATGCTGAAAAGGCGGATTCCATAGAAGGGCCCGGTATTTTTCATTTTGCAGAGCGCTTTGGCCGGCCGCGATGGTTTTTTGGGCAAGAGAGACAATGTCTTTGAATAATTTGGCGGTTCTTTCGTGTCCCGGCAGGACGGCGGCGGCCACAAGATGACTGAAGGTGACCGGGATGGATGCCATGGGGGTGGGACGGGCTCTGATCATGTCCCATAACTCCAGCTCATGCTCCACCATCAGGTTGCGCTGTTCGCAAATATGCTTTAATTTGTCCCAGTCCATTTTCCCGGCGGTGTTTTTCTCCAGCCATGTAATCATGCGGCGAAGTTCGCCGGTAAAATATGCTACCGCTTTGTCATTGTAGAAGTTGTGCGGCGCGTCCAGCTTAATGGAAGGTATTTTAAGATACTTTTCCATGGTGATGTATGAAGACATGCCTCCGTCGCAGGGCAGGTTGGAAGACACCAGGGCGGAAGCCGGCGGGAAGCAGTCTTTCAAAGCAAGCCCTATGGTACTTTTATTATGACTGCAAAGGTCAGGAGGAATATTGTGATCTTCAGATATATCAATGTACTCTTCGGCCGCGTGGGGATCTATCAAAGACAGGGCAACGGCCAGAAGTTCGGCCATAAAGGGAGCCAGCCCCATGGCCGAGAATATTTCCGGGGTTATCATCTCCTGGTGAATAACGGTTTTTCGGGGATCACTAAGGGAGGCGCCCAGCATATCAACCGTGGTTTTAATAACATAATGGATGGTTTTGGCGGTCGCCTCCAGATAGAGACCACTCCGGTGCTGGCATAGGTTTTTGTGTATGGCATTGGAATTGGTTGTCGCCCTGAACCAGGGATAACGAAAGTAGTCCCCTGCTAAAGAAACAGGATTTCTGTATTTGGCCAGACGCGCCCTGGTAAGAACATTGGCGGTTTGATATTTTTTGTCAATATACTGGTCTCGAAGACGTCCCATATCTATTTCCCCATACTTTCGAGAAAGGCCTGAACCCTTGTTTGGAGCTGGCCTTCCGCGGTTCTGCTGTATTCTCTTTCAAGTGGTAGAACTTTAAATCCGGCATCGCGAAGAATCGTTTGTAATTCTGCCGATTCAACACCCCAGGTGTCACAGAATTTGATTACTTCTATGATGATCCCTTCAACCTTATACTCATTGGCAACGCTGATTATCTGTTCCGCTCTTTTGTCAAAATCGTCCATCATGCGGGGGCAGCATGGCGTGGTCAGGGTGTGTTGGGCGATATCCACAAGAGGATCGTCGCTGACTTTGATCTGGTTGAGGCCTGGTATGGAGCCCGTACATATCCTGTCCGCCACCACCAGTGCCCCTGTCGATTCAATGGCCGCGATATAGTGGTAGTCATCAAGCTGGCCGCCGACGACCATGAGTCTTGCCCGGTAGGAGTTGCTGCCTTCTTTTTCAGGCAGACCGTTTTTAAAATCAGTTATCGGCTTTTCTATCATCTCCCTGGGTAATGTAAGGGCCGCGATCATCAGCTTATGAAATTCGGTTCCGGAAAAAGGAGGCCCGTCAAGTTTCCTCATCTCTCCGATAGAAGACAGCATCTGAAGGAAGTTATTTTTCTCTTTGATCGCTTTTATAATGGCATCATCGGTTATGTTTACGCCAAAGTGTCCCTCCAGTTTCTTTATAAACGCCAAAAGGTCGTCAATATACCAGGCCAAGGCTTCTTCGCTGGCCCTGTGGGGTATATCCAGAATATAAGAAAAATCAGGCGGTATGACATATTCCATATTGTCATGGAGTCTCCGCAGATGATCGCAGCTGACAGCATGTACCCAGCCGCCCAAGAAATCATAGCGGCCGTCCATGGCAAATTCCAGGAGGCTGCGGACGTATGAACAGGTCAGATTTGACAGGTATATGTCGGCAATTTCAGTGCCTGTCACGCCCGGCGCGCTCATCCTTATCGGGAAAAAAGGGGGTATGGAAAGCAGTACGTCCGGAACCAGTGAACAGGTATACCCTATAGGAATTCTGCCTTCATCGATGGCTGCTTCAACCAGACTGTTTTGCGGGTCATGTAAGTATTCTTCAAACATGTAGAAGTCCGATGGGGATTTTTTATCCCGATTTTGGTTGTATCAATAAAGGGGTCCAAGATACTGACGTCGAATCTATTCCGGCGCGATCCGAACGATCCCGCTCAAGGTACCCTGCCAGTAAACACCGTTTATACCGATATTGCCGGCCATCTGCAGGGTGTCCGAAAAAAGCCCGCAACCGATTCGGGTCTGTTTCAGCACCGCGCCGGAATCAGAATCAATGACCGTAAAATAGTAATCATCCGAGGTGGTTCGTTCGACCGTGTAAATAAATTCGTCAGCCGTTGACAGCTTGGGTACCGCGGCCGAGCGCACGCTGTTTTCCCAGACGATGGTGCCCGCGGCGCATGATGGATCACTGGCACAGTCGTTGATATCCACCCGAACCATGCCACCCGCGAAATCGGCGCTTTCCGGAATTGAATCGCCCGCCCCTTCGGGCAGCTGCGGATAGGGATACCCATAAGTGGAAGCCACGATGACGGTATTGCCGATCCCGATGGCGGAATTTTCCGTGCCGGAATTCACCCCTGCCGTAAAGATCGGCTGTTTGCAGACCAGGCGGCCGTCGTCACTATCCATTACAATCAGATAGATCTGACCATCGGCGTTGTCGGTCAGCATGACATAGTCCGTGCCGGTTGCCGGGCCGAAAAACGTGGGGGTGGCCCCGCTGCCGTGGCTTAACTGGCCCGGTTTGCGGGCCGAGCCGGTGTCGTAGGGGTGGCGCCAGGCAACATACGGCTGGTTGTCATAATCCTGCCATAGCAGGTAAATGGCCTTGCTGGTGACGACGGCGGCCCGACCGTCAACAGTCGTGGAAAAAGAATTGTCGATCCGCTCATCCGCCGCCAGCTTGATACATGAAATATTCTGCCCGACCGGAGCCCGGGGATCGTAGATACCGACAACGGATTTCTGGGTGGCGAACCAGATGGTATCATCGGCGCCGGCGCTGATACTCACCACCGCGTCACAATCGCTGCCGCCGCAATGGCCGGTCACGGCGGACAATAGCGACACGCTTTCGTCTATGGAAAGATTCCACCAGGTGGAGAACCAGAACCTTTTTTTCTCCGCTTTGACACGGATTAAATGCTGGCCGCCGTCCACCATGACCAGCCGGTCCTGGTTGTCAAGACAGGCGTAAACGCCACCCAGCAGGCTGCCGGCCTCCAGCGACAGCCTCGCTTTTTGCTTGCCGTTGCGCTGCTTGAGCAGGCGAACCACCGGATTTCTTCCCAGCATGCTGGTGCTCAAAACAAACGGCTTGCCATCCGCCCGTATCAACATGGTCGGACAGGCGGCCCAAAGCAGCCGGGTGACGACATCAACATTGGCCAAACCCGGACCGGGAAGGGGCGAGGTGTCGGAGGAAGCAATATCGCCATGCATACTTGAGGCACCGTCCAGCCCCACTTGGGGAATCGTCGGTGGAACCGTTCCGTTTACGGCAAAAACCGTTTGCCCGCTGACAAGAACAACCAGCATAACGACTGTGAACGAAAAAACCCGTAATTGTTTCATGTCCCCTCCTTTTGATCGGACTTTATCGAATATGACCTTTTCCCTGATGATGACCGGACGTGCGTGCCTTCTAACCCGGATATTTCATGAAATATCCGGGATAGAGGTTCTTTGTATCCTCATAGCAAAATCAGTGCCACAAAAATATTTTTGTAAGTATTTGAATTTGTTATACCAAAAAACAGGGTGGCGGATTGTGTTGATATGTTGACGGTATACTGTTCATTATTGAACACAATGAAAAAATTCGGTGAAAAATTCCGGTAAATTCCGGTGCCAGTATACCGAATGCTTCCTCTGGTTTCGCGTGCCGGAATTCGGCGGCCTTCAGCCTGGTAAGCAAAGGGTTTACAGGGATCAAGAGCAGACTTGCCCCCTGTATTTTTGTAGACCCCTTTACGGTAGTTCATTATCTTCGCCCGCCTGTATTCTTGATTTTGCCCCGTTATCTCTTTAAAAATTTCAGGTATTTGATATAATAACAAGGTATGGATTCAGCCCTGATATTTCACGAGTTGATTTGCCCGCGGCCGCAAGGCGCGGGCCGCGATATTGATCAAAAAACTATCGTCGATAAATTCATGAAATATTCGGGCTGGGGTGGGATGAATGGATAAGGAGTCTTTCGCATGACGGATCCTGATAAAAACAATTCGTTATCACTGGCAACAGAAGGCTCCATTGAGCACAGCTGGCTGTCCAATCCCCTGGACTGGCCCCACATTGACCGCATGATACTGCTCGTCCTGCTGGTAATGTTCACCCCGGTGTTCATTGGCGGGGCCCTTCTGGTCGCCTATCTGGTCGCGCCCGAATGGTTTTACAGGCCGATCACCATTGCCTTGCTGTGGCTGTATGGGATCATCTTCGTGCTGTTGCTCTACTTCATCCTGGCGGCCTTTCACCGGCGCCGGCAAAAATCCAGCTGGCCTTTGATGGAAAACATTATGTTCTGCTCTTATGTCGTCATCGTTTGCGCCGGATCCTGGTTTACCGGAACGTATTACACCTTTGGTGCCCTGTTTCTTTTTTTTGGTGCCAGTATTGCTTCTTCGCTGGCGGATGTCCGTAAAGTCCGGCTGGCATACCTGGCTTCCTTCGGGGCGCTGATTGTCTTCATCGTTATGGAAATCAGCGGGATGGTTGGTCACGCCCCGCTCTTTTCCCGCGTCCCGCTTTATCCGGACGGATCGCCGCTGCCGGCCTGGTACGCCATACAGGTTTTCATGACGGTTTCCCTGGTAATTATGCTTTATATGACCATCGGTACTTTCCAGCGCTGGGGCATCCGGGAAGACGTCTACCGAAAAATGTCCACAGTCGACGGGCTGACCCGGCTGACCAACCGCAGCACCTTTATTGAACGCAGCGAAAGAGAATTATCCAGCGGGCAGCGAAGCCCAGCGTCCCATATTTCCTGCATCATGATCGATATCGATCATTTCAAGGCCATCAACGATACCTACGGCCATTCGGCCGGTGACGAGGTGCTGGTAAAAGTCGCGACGATTCTGAGGGAAAATGCCCGGCCAACCGACGAGGTCGGCCGCTACGGCGGGGAGGAGTTCGCGATGCTGCTGCCAACCACAACACTGGCCGGCGCGGTCAAGGTGGCCGAGCGCCAGCGGGTCAGTATCGCTGATTCGGAAATTACTGTCGATGACAAGGTCATCCAGGTAACCGCCAGCTTTGGCGTCGCCAGTTCTCCTTCAGACGATATTGAAAATATCAACGAACTGCTTAAGACGGCCGATGAGGCCCTGTACGATGCCAAGCTGGCAGGGCGCAACCGGGTTGTGGCCGCGACCGGTGAAACATAAACGGCCCGCAATTTTATGGGACGCCCTTTATATTTTCAGATTTTTTTTCCTGACAACAAATTCTCATTACCGGTTTTCAGCAATAAATAAAGAATTCCGGAGAATTCCGGTGCCAGTATACTGAATTCTTCCTCTGGCTTAGCGGAATTCAGCGTGGTAATTATTGGCGCCAGGCCCTTCCCACTTACACCCCTGTTTTTTTCAAAAAATGTTCTTCTGTTGAAAATTAGTATACTGGCACCGGAATTCGGAATTCTGCTTCAGTCACCTGCAAATGTTTGAAAAAGCCGCCGGCCCTGGCTGTCCTTTTGAGCTGCCTGGTCAGATTTCGCCTTTGTAAACGTCCTTGCGATTGCCAATTCTGAGGATAAGGACATCCTTATCCAATATGGCATAAATTACCCGGTAGTCACCGACGCGATACTTTCGGAGCCCGGCAAACTGGCCTTTGAGCGCAGGATTGGATTCAGGCTTTTTGATCAGCTCCTTCTCGATGAGCTCAAGAATTCGTTTCGCCTCAGACTTAGACAGTTTCTTAAGGTCGCGATGGACCGATTTCTTGTATACAATGTTATAGGCCAAGAGACTCCCTCATCTCTTTGGCTGAAATAACTTCATCCCCCTTGTCATGAAGTCGGTCCAAAGCAATCTGTAGATCTGCGAAATCTTCGATATAGGATTCCAGAGCTTTCTGAATGATGAAAGAACGGGGTCTTTCGGTTTCTTTGGCTATGCTATCAAGTTGGCTGGCAAGGTTCTTTGGAAGCCGAACTGATATTGCTGTCCTCATGGCGCACCTCCTGTCATTTATGTATTACATTGTATGCAGGAATGTCAATTTTGTCAAGGACAGTTTCAAAATCAGGATAAAATCATAACGGTTTCAAACCCAGCAGTTCGCGGGCCCGCTGGGTGCCTTTGCGGTTGGCTTCCACCAGGGCATCCTGCCCGCGATTGACCACGGCTTCCTGAAGCAGGGCTTCCACCGCCTCCCGCCCGTCGGCGGTTTTTATCGCCTGGCGCGGGGTTTTCCCGCCCAGGGCCGGAAGAGCCTGATCCACCCAGCCTTCCCAGTGCTTGCCGATCATCTCATCGAGCTGCTGCCTTACTTCCGGAAGCTGCATCAGTTCTTCCTGGGCGGCAGCGTCCAGGCTGCCGCCATTCTCTGCGCCGGCCTCACCTCTCCGCTCTTCTAAGGCGGCATCCAGGTCCTGAATTTCATCTACCTGAAAGCGGCCAATATCCCCCAGCCGGGTGTCCAGTTCCCGTCGCAGCTCCTCGGCCCGCCGGGCGGAGTTCACTTCCGCGCGCAATCGCCGGCCATCAATACGGATGCGGCCCAAAATGGTGTTGGACAGTCCCGCGCTCATGTTATGCGCCAGGCGGTCCCAGGGAAAATCAATCTGACTGACGCGGCCTTCTTCGTCTTTTTCCGCCTGATTAAGGAGATCTTCTGCGGTGCGGGTAACGCACAAGTCCGTAAGCCGGTCAAAAGCCTCATCCGCTGATGTGACCTCATAGATCAGCCGGTGGAATTCCATGGGATCTCCGTCCGTGTTGCACATCTGCGGCGGGGCGTGCAGCAAGTGGTCGATCATGAAAAACAGGTCCCGGATTTCCATATCCCAGTCATAAAGAGTGTAATCGGTGATGGTGGTGGTGTCACCCCGGCCCAGCCGTTTTCTCAGCTGAATCACGTCGGGTTTGCGGCCGACCGGCAGCCGGGTATGGGCAAGGCCTACAAGCATGTCCACCCCGTCCACGTTCACGGCGCGACCAAAAAGCATTTCCCCGGGCTGCACATATTCCGAGGCCATGATCTCCACCACCTTGAGGCTGTGGCCCCGGAGAATATCTTTCACGGTTATCCCCCGCCCGGGCTCCGCAGCGATTACTTCCCAGAAACTGTAGGGCTGACGGTTGACACTGGTGATCAGGGTTTCCTCGACAGAATCGAGCCGGCCGGCGTGTTTCTCGGCATACAACTCGGCCACGGTGCGGCCCTCCGGTCCGTCCAGTTCGTGTCCCGCCGCCTCCAGGGCATCATATTCCCAGTTAAACAGAAACCAGGGCACAAACAGCGGTATCAGGCGCTCATAATTATCCTCGTTAAACATCTCGTCCGGCTCCTCCGACCACAGCAGAAATTCCGCCATGGCCACATAAACGGCATCCTCGCCAAAGGTTTGGCTGGCGTGCTTCAGCAGCCGATCGGAAAGTTGTTCGTAGGCTTCGCTCAATCGCCGGTAGCGCAGCATCGGTGAAGGGGCCTCGGCCTGCGCCAGGCAGCACTTCTTGTATTTCCTGCCGCTGCCGCAGGGACAGGGGTCATTGCGTCCGATTTTCATGGCCGGTTTCCTTTCTGCACGATGGGCTTGTTGGTCAAGACGTCCAGCATTTCCATCACCCACTTCTGCAAATCATTCCAGGTTAAATCCAGAAAAGGATCCAGTGGTGTGTTCTTTTTTGCCATAATGTCTGTCACTTATCCTTGAAGGAAGGTTTTTTATTGGCAGCTGCTGCTATTCTTTCTTGATTAAAAATGGTTATTCTATCTCAAACTTATCAAATTTTCCATACGGTATCGGCGTTGGGGCGAACCAATTCAATCATTTGATATAGAACAAAAAAGCCGCCCCAAGGGAATTCCGGTGGAATTCCGGTGCCCGTGGAATTCCGGTGCCAGTATACCTATTTTTTCCCTCCGGTTTCGCATGGATTAACGTGTTCTGTCCCCTTGAGTTAATGAATATCCTGGCACTGGATTTCCCTGGCACTGGATTTCCATGGCATTTCCCCCGCTATTTTCTGTTTGCAAAACCGCCTGAGTATGAAATACATTTGTGGCAGATGTCCAAAAAGCGATAAACGGCCGGAGAGCTTTACCGTCTGCCTGTCTCTGACCGCAGGCGATTCCAACGATACAAGGAGACTGTACTATGATTGAAACCCAGCTTACCAAAATGCTCGATATCCAGTATCCGATTGTCGGTGGCACCATGATGTCCATCTCCGACGCCGACTTTGTGGCGGCCATCTCCAATGCCGGCGGCCTGGGCGTCCTGGCTTCAGCCATTTACAAAACCGGAGAAGAATTTGCCGCAGCCCTGGACCGGATAAACGAGACCACCGACCGGCCTTATGCGGTCAACATCAACCTGTTTCCGGCCATGACGGCCATCGACAACAATATCTACCTGGACATCATGATTGAAAAGGGGGTCAGGATCGTCGAGACTTCCGGTCATTCCGCGCCGGAACATCTGTGCGGCCGGTTCAAAGAAGCCGGCATGACCTGGATTCACAAATGCGTCGGCATCCGCTACGCCCAGAAAGCCCGGAAACTGGGAGCCGACATTATCACCGTGGTCGGCTATGAAAACGGCGGGGCCACCGGGAAGCTGGACATCGGCACCATGGTGCTGGTGCCGGCCGTGATAGACGCTATTGACGCACCGGTCATCGGCGGCGGCGGGGTTTCCGACGGACGAGCCGTCCTGGCCCTGCTGGCCCTGGGCGCCCAGGGTGTGATCATGGGAACCCGCCTGCTGGTAACCCGGGAATGCCCCATCCACAACGACCTTAAGCAGGCCCTGCTCAACGCCAGCGAACTGGACACCATGCTGATCATGCGCTCCATCGGGGCCACCCACCGCGTCTGGACCAATGCCGCCGCTGAAAAGTGCGCGGCCATTGAAAAGGAAGGCGGCAGCTTTGAAGAAGTACTGAGCGTTGTGGCCGGCGACAAGGCCCGGCAGATGTATTCCACCGGCGCCACCGACGTGGGAGTTATTTCCTGCGGACAGGGCATCGGCCTGGTTCATGACCTGCCCACGGTAAAGGAACTGTTTAACCGGATGATGACCGAGGCGGTTCAGGCCAGTGAATCCATCCACGTTACCGGCTGAGACCGGCCACCGCTAATTCCGATCCCCAATTCCCAATTCCGGTGCCAGCATACCTGATTCTTCCTCTGGTTTCACATGCCGGAATTCGGCGGAATTCAGTGTGGTAATTTTTGGCGCCAGCCCCTTCCCACTTACACCCCTGTTTTTTCCGCAAAAATGTCCTTCTGTTGAAAATCAGCCCGGATATTTCACGAGTCGATTTGGGCGCAAATGCAAGGCGCAGGGCGCGAAGCTGTAGTAAATCTACCGCGAGCGGCCTGC
>JAWOCW010000150.1:0-2743 GCA_046483615.1 Desulfosudaceae bacterium | reverse complement strand
TGATTTATTTCATCTCCTTTTTTTCCCTGCTGGCCGGGGCGGCCCCCAGGACCCGCGCCCCGCAAAAGAGGGCCGCCCCGGCCAGCAGGGAAAAAAAGGAGATGAAATAAATCAGAAAAACGTGAAAGGGCACTTCCGGGAACACCGCGTTAAAAAGCCGGTAGCTCAGACCATGCAGATACTCCTGCAGCAGGGTCAATTCCTGGAAAGGATAAATTCCCTCCGGCCACTGGGCCTTTTGATCGTGCCGGGGAATAGGCTCATTATCGGCAACCAGGCGGGCGTAACGGTATTGAAAGGCGCCCTCGGTATAAAAAAAACCGATATCCGATTCCGGATGATAGGCATTACGCTGCTGGTAGCGGTCGACCCGGTGAAAACCGGCCCCGGCCAGCATCACTGCCAGCAGAAACCAGACCATATATTTTTGCCAGGCAAACTTCGCTTCAGGGATCATCATGAACGGCTCCCGCCGGCATCCGGTTATCGCTGTTGGCCTGCCTGTTCCGGTCTTCCAGCCGGGCCCGGACCTCGGTCAGGGCCCGGCCGATACGGTCATCATGGGGCCGGCCGGCCAGAGCCCGGGAAAAACAAGCAACGGCCTCCTCCAATTGCCCCTGGCCGACCAGCACCCTGCCCAGGTTATAATTGGCGGCGGCGTTATCCGGATCAAGGGCCAGCACGTTCCGATAGTGCCGGATGGCCGGACCGGGTTTACCCGCCCGCTGATACAGATTGGCCAGACCCAGCCGGGCCGGAATCAACTCCGGGGAAAGTTCCAGGGCGGTCTGAAAGTGAGACCGGGCCGCGGCGACCCTGCCCTGCCGAGCCAGTACCAGGGCCAGGTTGGCATGAGCGCCCGCTGAAGCAGGCTTTATCTCCAGGGCCCGACGGAAATGGTTTTCCGCCTGAGCGTATTCTTCTTTTTCACGATACGCGTTTCCCAGGCCGATATGAGCCAGAAAATTATCGCTGGTAACGGCCACAGCCCGGGTAAACAGGGCCTGGCTGTCCCGGAAATGCCGGGTCTGGAAAAAAGCCGCCCCGCCCCAGTAGCACAATAGAAACAGGACAGTGGCGACCGCCGCCAGCCGGGCCGGCCGGGACCGCAGCCAGCGGCCGGGCACGGCCCAGACCATCATGATAAAAATGCCCAGCAGGGGGATATAGACGTAATGATCGGCGTGGGCCGGCCAGGGGCCGGAACGAACCGCCCCGAAAGAGGGGGCCAGAAAAACAAGATACCACAGCCAGCCCAGCAGCACCAGGGGACGCCGGCGCCGCTGCCGGACCGCCCAGGCTGTTATCAGTACCAGCAGGGCCGCCGCTCCGAGCGAATGCCACCAGGGAATACCGGAGGGAAAGGGATAATAAACCGCCAGGTCAAAAGGATAAATAATCTGCCAAAGATAGGTAACCACGGCCTGGAGCGAATTGGCGAGCAGCAGTTCCGCGGTAACCGTCCCGTCTTCCAGAACCGGGCTGGCGCCTTTGCCGGCCAGCATCACCATCCCGGCCCGCAGGCCGGCCAGGATAAAAAAAGGGGCTTTTTCAAGAACCTGGTACCGGAAAAACTTTTTTGATCCGGCCAGATCGCATCCGGTCAGATCGCATCCGGCCAGATCGCATCCGATCAGATTGTCCTGATAAGGCTGATAACGATTCAGGGCCAGCCAGTCCAGAATAACCAGCACCACCGGCATCATAACCGCCGACGGCTTGGCCAGCAGGGCCAGGGCAAAGGCCGCCAGGGCCAGGACGTACCAGCTTTTGCCACCGGCGCGAACATAGCCGGCATAAGCGTAAAGAGACAGGGCCACCAGGGCGGCGCACAAAACATTGGATCGCTCGGCCACCCAGGCCACGGAATCCACCCCCAGGGGATGGATGGCGAACAAGCCCGCCGCCAGGGCCGAGCGCCAGGGCCGTCCGGTCACCCGCCTCAGAAACAAAAAAAAACAGATGACCGCGGCACCGTGAATAATGACGCTGGTCCAATGGTGCCCGGAGGGATCAAGACCAAACAACTGGCAGTCCAGCATGTGGGAAAGCAGGGACAGGGGATAGAAAAAGAGATTTTCCCGCCAGGCGGAAAAAAAAGCCCACTTTATGCCCGGCCAGGTAAGACCCTGGTGAACCAGGGCGTTGTTCACGATCAGCTCAAAATCATCAAAAGAGACAAAGGAAAAACTACCCACCCGGTGGTAAACCAGGCCGACCGCCGCCGTTAGAAGAAGGCTGATTAAAACGGATTTTTTCATCAAGAAAGATGGAACATTTGAAAAACAAGCGCGAACAGCGCCGGCGGCGCCGCCCTGGGTCGATACTGATGTTTAATTCCAGCCGCTTGACGGGACAGTTATGCTTGTCCGTTGCTCGGTATAGTGATCACCGGTCGGATTAGGGTTATCATAGCCGTTAAAAGTGCCCGCGATGTCCATGTCACGCTCGGTGGTGGTGGGATTACCTTGAAAACTGAGCTGGTTACCCCGGTAATCCACATTGGGAATCAAGAACGGCTCACTGGCTGCGCTGATTTCCTGGACCAGGTTTCGCTGCCCCGGAATAACCGCTTTAGTGTAGGGCATACTGAGGTCGTTGAGCACCCATGCCCCGACATGATCGACGGATTCGTTAATACCGTCGCCGTCCTTGTCAGCCGTGGCCCAGCCGGTCTGGCCGATGCGAACTTCGCCCAGAATATACTCTTTCCAGGCCGGCTGGGCCACGGCTGACAAGGACG
>JAWOCW010000139.1:0-5592 GCA_046483615.1 Desulfosudaceae bacterium | reverse complement strand
CCATCCCGGGCGATAATATCGATTTCCCCGCAGGGAGCCCGGAAATTACGACAGATAATGTTGTAGCCCTGTTTTTTTAAATATCCGGCCGCAAGCTGCTCGCTTTTTTTTCCGTAGCGCTGGGATCCGTTCAGCATAAGACCGTGCTCCTGGGCTCCGGAGGTTAAGGATTTGTCGCATATCTTATACTTGATGGCTTCGTAAAAATTCCAATATCTTCGTTGCAGCGTTTTCCTCGGAATTTCACGTACTGATAAGTACGCTGCATTCCTCGAAAAACGCTGCGCCTTGATCTTGAACTTTTTACTTTGCCATCCCAAAAATGACTTTTTACAAAGCCGGCTGATCACGACTTTTTACGAGTACATCATACTTGGCTATGGCCTGACTCTGAAGCTGGCCCGGTGGATGGGCGTTGGCCCCAGTTCCAGAACCGCCTGCCGATGGGCTTTGGTGGGATATCCCTTGTGGGCCGCGAATCCGAACTCGGGATAATCCAGGCTATAGCGCTCCATCATGCGGTCCCGGGTGACTTTGGCGACAATGGAGGCGGCCGCTATGGAAATGCTGGCGCTATCCCCTTTGACTATGGTTTCCTGGCGGCCCTCCCAGGATATGGCGGTATTACCGTCCACCAGCAGGTAGTCCGGCCGGGGGCAAAGATTTTCCACCGCCATGCCCATGGCCAGCAAAGAAGCCCGCAGAATATTAAGGCGGTCGATTTCCAGGGGATCAATAATCCCGATCCCCACGGTAACGGCTTCCTGGTAGATCTCCCGGTACAGATCGAGGCGCTTTTTGGGAGACAACTTTTTAGAGTCGGTTATCAGGGGATTATTAAAGGCCGGCGGCAACACCACTGCCGCCGCCACGACCGGTCCGGCCAAGGGGCCGCGACCGACCTCATCCACACCGGCCACAACCGAAAAGCCCTGTTCCATCGCCCTGGTTTCAAATGTTCGCATAGACAAACCAACCTTGACAAAATGCCATGGCCCTGACCGCGAACCTGATTTTACCTGCTCCGGTCTTCCGGGATCTTGGCCGCTTTGCCGCGCAGCTTCCGGAAGTAATAAATCCGGGACCGCCGGACGCGCCCTCTTTTCATTACTTCAATCTTGTCGATGGAGGGAGAATGCAGCGGAAAAATACGTTCCACGCCAATTCCGAACGAAGTTTTCCGGACCGTAAAAGTGGCGTTGGTACCGCCGTTATGCCGCTTGATAACCACCCCTTCAAAGACCTGGATGCGTTCCTTTTCTCCTTCCCGGATTTTGACATGCACCCGGATGGTATCACCGGATGAAAAATCAGGAAGATCGAGCCGTATCTGCTCGTTTTCCAGTGCCTGTAACGCTTTCATAACTGCCTCCTGAATAAACGATTTACCCTCGTTTTTAAACTTATCAAAAATGAAGGTTATACCTTATTTGCTACCAGCCTGTCCAGTATGATCGATACCGCCGACCGCACTGACAAATGATTATAATCGCTGCCGGCCTCTATCGGCGTCAAAACCGGGTAGCCTTCCGGCCCCAGGATCTCATCGGCAAGCCCCCAGGCTGTGCCGAAAACCAGCAGCACCGGCTGCCGGGTCAACAGCGACCGCAGTTTTTCAAAATTTATCTCCGGTTGCCGGGACCGGGCGCTGGTAAGCACTATTTCCGGTTCTTGCCCGCCGGTCCGGACGATATCTTCACGGGTATCGTCCAGGGTCCGCTGAACCCTGATGAGCGCCATGGCCTCGGCCCGCTTCGGGTTATACCGTGACCCGCCGCCGACGGTCCAATGCGTCACGATCCGTTCCACCAGAGCCTGCTGATCCTCCAGCGGAGTCACCACGTAAAAACCGGCCGCGCCGTAAGTTCTGGCCGCCCGGGCGATATCATGCAGATCAAGGTTGGTCACCGCCGAAGCGACGATTTCCCCGCTCTTGTTGATAACCGGGTAATGCAACAGGGCCAGATACAACTCAGCCGGCGATGATGGCTTCAATGTCACGGCACCATTTTTCCAGTATCCGGCGTTCCCGGTTTCCGATCCGCTTTTGGCGCAACAGGTCCGGCCTGTTTATAAAAGTTCGCCGCAGGGAACTCTCCATTCTCCAGGTATCGATCTTTTCATGATCCCCGGAAATCAGAACCTCCGGCACCGCCTCACCTTCAAAAACCGCGGGACGGGTATAATGGGCATGTTCCAGCAGACCGTCCTGAAAGGTCTCCCGCGCCGCTGACTCCTCCCCGCCAAGCACCCCGGGAATAAGCCGCGTAACCGCGTCAATAATAACCATGGCGGCCAGTTCACCGCCCGTAAGAACATAATCTCCGACCGATATCTCGTCGGTCACCCATTGCTCACGAATTCTTTCATCAATTCCTTCATAACGGCCACAGATAAAAATGAGGTCTGTTTTCCGTTCGGCCAGTTCGGCCGCCAGCGACTGCGTCAAAAGACGACCCTGCGGAGACAAGAGAACGGTTCTGGCCGCCGGCTTCTCCTGTTGGGCGGCCTCGATGGCGGCCGCCAAAGGCTCGGGTTTCATGACCATGCCGTTGCCTCCGCCGTAAGGCCTGTCGTCGACCTGGCGGTGCCGTCCGGCGGCGTAATCCCTGATATCAATGCTGCCGGCGGTGACCCGGCCGGACTCGATGGCCCGGCGGACAATGCCGTGGCTGAAAAAGGAATTGACCATCTCCGGAAAAATCGTCAATACCTTGAAATCCATGGTTGCCCACCTATTCGACCGTGTCAGGCAAATTTACCCGTATTATGCCGGCAACGACGTCCACCTCCTCAATCACTGATTTGACAGCCGGAATCAGGACCTCGGCCTGCGACTCCGGTTCAACAACAACGTAAACGTCATTGCCGCCGGTCGGAATAATGCCGGTGACACATCCCAGAAACTTTTCTTCCGGGGTGAAAACCCGCAGCCCGATAATATCATCCCAGTAATAGGTGTCGTTCTCAAGAGCCGGCAAATCCGCCCGGGATATTAAAATGGCATCGCCGGTAACTGCTTGAGCCTGCTCCCGGCTGGTTATTTCCTGGCAGGACATTAAAAAAAGACGGCCATGAGGTTTACACCATCTGACCGTACAGTTTACTTGACGACCGTTGGGCGTCTTTTCCAGCACCAGGCGAGTGCCTTTTTCCAGTTCAAAGGAATCGTCACCAAAGAAAAAAACTTTTAAATTGCCCTTAACGCCGTGGGCGCCAGTGATCCTGCCCAGCGGCAGGTAGTTAGCGGTCGCCGCCATAAAAAAACTATTCAACTATTTCCAGCACAGTCCGTTTTTTTAATTTCGCGGAAGCGGCGCTGAGCAGCGTGCGCATGGCCCGGGCGGTCCGACCCTGTTTACCGATAATTTTACCCAGGTCTTCCTTGGCCACTTTCAATTCCAGTACTGATGTCTGACTGCCGTCCACCTCCGTCACCGCCACCTGATCAGGATTGTCAACAAGCGCTTTAGCAATATGCTCGATCAGCTCCTTCATAGCCCCGTCTCCTTTAATGTCAGTTCCAATTGACAATAAATACCAACTATCGGCAATCCACCTTTTAAAAATCTACGCACTTGCCTGCCATGAAACAGTATAACGGATAAAAACGGATAAAGTCAAAAAAAGTAACCTCCGGGACCTGCCTGCTAAACAGTAACGCCCTCTTTTTTCAGAATACTTTTAACCGTGTCGGACGGGATCGCGCCCTGGCCCAGCCAGTATTCAACCTTTTCCTTTTCCACGGTTACTTCCGCCGGTTCGATTCGCGGATTGTAGGTCCCTACCCGTTCCAGGAACCGGCCGTCCCTGCTGAATCTTTCGTCGGCGACGACAATACGGAAAAACGGTTTCTTCTTTCTGCCAAACCTTGCCAAACGTATTTTAACAGCCATTTAACTCTCCTTAAAACGGCAACATGCCGCGACTAAGACCGCGCATGCCGCCTCCCTGGTTAAGTTTTTTAACCATTTTCATTACCTGGGTATAATTTTTGAGCAGCTTGTTGACGTCCTGGACCCGGGTACCACTACCCCTGGCAATCCGCTTCCGTCGGCTGCCGTTGATTATGCCATGCTTTCTTCTTTCTTCGGCGGTCATGGAGTTGATAATCGCTTCGATCTTGACCAGCTCCCGATCATCGACCTCCAGGTTTTTAAGCTGCTTGGACTTCCCCATCCCGGGAATCATCTTCAACAGATCCCCCAGAGAACCCATCTTTCGGATCTGAACCATCTGATCGCGAAAGTCATCCAGGGTGAACTCGTTCTTCTGGAGTTTTCTTTCCAGTTCGGCGGCCTGCTCTTCGTCAACCGTGGCCTGGGCCTTCTCAATAAACGAAAGAACGTCTCCCATCCCGAGAATGCTGGAGGCCACCCGATCGGGATGAAACGGCTCCAGAGCGTCGGTCTTTTCACCCACCCCGACGAATTTAACCGGTTTACCGGTGACCGCCTTGATGGAAAGGGCCGCGCCGCCGCGGGCGTCACCATCCATCTTGGTCAAAACAACGCCACCCAGATCGAGCTGGTCGTCAAACGACTGGGCTATGTTAACCGCGTCCTGCCCGGTCATGGCATCGGCCACCAGCAGGATATCAGATGGCTGCAGGGCCTTCTTGATCCGCGCCAGCTCATCCATCAGAGCTTCGTCCACATGAAGCCGACCGGCCGTGTCCAGCAGCAAGGTCCGACAACCCGCCTGATGGGCGGCCACCCGGGCCTGCTGACAGATATCAACCGGATCCATGTCCGGGGTCGAGTCAAAAACCGGCACATCTATCTGGCGGCCCAGCGTCTGGAGCTGCTCGATGGCCGCCGGCCGGGAGACATCCGCCGGCACCAGATAGGGCTTGCGGTTTTCTTTTTTTAACAATACCGCCAACTTGGCAGCCGTGGTCGTCTTACCCGAGCCCTGCAGTCCGACCAGCATAAGGGAAACCGGCTCCTGGCCGGTCAGAACCAGCTCCTGCCGGTCACCGCCCAGCAGCCTGGTCAATTCCTCGTTGACGATCTTGACGACCTGCTGACCGGGGGTCAGGCTTTCCAGTACCTCGGCCCCCAGGGCGCGCTGCTTGACATCCGCGATAAATTTCTTGGTAATCCGGTAATGGACGTCCGCTTCCAGAAAGGCCATGCGGACTTCCTTCAGACCGTCCTCAATATTGCTTTCCGTCAGCTTGCCCTGTCCTTTCAGCTTCTTAAACACAGAGTCCAGCCGACTGGTTAAATTATCAAACATAATTATTTCCCGTCAACTTCGGCTTCAAAAAAATCACGCACACTTAAATCTTGTTAAAATATATAATCTTATGACTCAAGTCAAGAAAATTATATTTCTTGCATATTTTAACAAATTTCTTTATTACCGGAAACAGGATCTGCCGGGCAGTCCGGCGGGTCTTTTGAATATCCGGGCTAACCCGGATATTTCATGAAATTTTTTAAAAAACATTACCTTGTTGCATTATATCAATTACTTATATTGAATTTAGCAGTCATTTCAAAATTACAAATTGTCATTTTGGATTTGCGGAAAAAAATCATTTTTTATATTAAAAAATTTCACCCTGCGGGCGAGTCACCTTGAGCG
>JAWOCW010000066.1:0-5688 GCA_046483615.1 Desulfosudaceae bacterium | reverse complement strand
ACTGGATGTCGCTGATTTTGATTATCCCGAGGATGCTTATGATATCGTGGTAGCCGCCACCATTCTGGACCACCTGGATGAAACCGCCCGCCGCCGGACAATCGCCGGCCTCAAAAAAACCGTAAAACCGTCCGGAATAGTTTATATCAATGTCTTTACCGAGGCTGATCCCGGCGCTGCCGCCGGGAAGTCCGGCGGGAACAGCCCCGGAGATAACACCGGCCTCGACCATGCCGGCCGGGTCAGCGACACCGCCGGTTGCATGGCCTACTATTTTTCTCCTGAGGAATTAAAAACCTTGTTTGACGACTGGAAAATCCAATATTATTATGAAGGCTTGGAGCCGGATCTGTCCCACGGGCAACCCCATTATCACGGCTGGGCCTGCCTGCTGGCCACCCGGCCGGCTGAATCCGCTGATACCCGGTCAATCGCCCTCGACCGGCCATAAACCAGAGTCTATTTATGCCGTTTGTCAAAAAACCCGGGCTGACCGGAAAACTTTATGTGCCGGCAGCCAGCGGTACCAGCAAAAAAAAACATGATTGCCCGGATTGTTTTTCCTGCCAGATGTGCGGAGAATCGCGCTGCCATGTCTGCCGTCAGGAAAAAACAGCCTGCCGCGGCAGGCCGGCGGACATCAGGGATCAGATCCGGGAGCCCCGAACCCCCAAACAGGATATTGCCATGAAAACACGCATTGATTTACCCTCCAATGAAGATCTGCCCCAGGAAATAAGAAGCGTCCTGGAAGTATTGCCGCCGCTGAGCGCTTTTCGCATGATGGCCGTGGTTCCGGAAAGCTTTAAACCATACATCGAGCTGGCCGGAACAGTATTGTCCGGAGTCGATTTTGATTCGCGGCTGAGGGAGATCGCGGTATTGAGGGTGGTCGGCGTGCTGAAATGCGACTATGCCTGGACTCATCACGTAACCGTCGGTAAAGGCGTCGGCCTGACCGATGACCAGATCGAAATCATCAAAAACGAGGACCCGGTCTCCTCCCTGGACGAAGAAGGCAACCTGCTCTGCCGGGTAGCCGATGAAATCACCCGGGACGTCCGGTTAAGCGACGAGATGCTGCTGGCCATCAAGGAGCGCTACGGAAATCAAAAGGCCGGGGCCCTGATTCTCTGCTGCAGTTACTTTAACATGCTGGGCCGTTGCCTGGAAGGATTCCGGGTGGAGCTGGAACCGGAAAAAGTATTGTAACCCGGAAGATTCAGCTGCGGAACAGTTCATTGAGCCGGAGAGACGCCAGCACGGCGGCATCAATTCCGGCGGCGCAAGCACTTAAGAACCTCGCCGTCAGACGATTCATGGCTTTATTCTGACAAACGGCCGCGATTAGTTCGGGATCGGTTCTGGTCAGGGTATATAAATCCTGTTGCCCGAATCGTTCCACCACAAACAGCGGCAGGGCGCTGTCAAGCTGAGCCGCTTTATGACGACAGGCCAGGGGAAAAAGGTTATCAAACTCATTGACCAGGGCGGCAATGGCTGAATCCTCGGCAGCCACCAGCCCGCCGATGGTATCCAGTCCGATCGCGCCCAACCGGTTGGCCCAGATTCGCCCCACGCCCCTGATGGTTTTGACCGGCAGAGCGCTGAACAAAGGCAAAGCCGAAATGGTTTTAAAGGTGTGGCTATCATCCCGGGACAAATCCCGGGGCGAAAAAGTAATATCAATAATCCAGCCGTTCCGGGAAGAAAACGGAGAAGGATCAAGATCCGCGATGGCCTGCATGGCGTCCGACCTTTCGCCCACCCGGACATTAACGGATTCGATCCGGGCCGGTGGATTTTCAATCCGTTCAGCCACCAAGGACAGCGCGTCCTGGACATCTTCATAAATGCGCCGGGTCATTTCCTGGGCGTTCACTGAGATGACTCCTTGAAACCTCAACTTAAAACGAGTTTGTCACGCGACCGTTCGGAATTTAATTTCCACTTCTCCCCACAGGCTGGCGTTGGTCTGAGTGGTGGCCCCACCGGGGTCCGGGAGTAAAACATCCACCCTGGTGGAGGCCAGTTTTCTGGCAACATGCCGGGACAAGAGGGATTGGTTGAAATCTCCGGCCAGGGTCCGGGAATGATCCTTTACATGAGAGACCGCGGCTGAGCCGCTGCCGGCGGTATCCCCGGTAGCGGCCTCATCATTGCCGTCGGTTTTGCTCGCTTTAAGGGAGAGCTTGGCCAGGATTCTGCCGGAGTCAATGATAACCCGGGGAATGCCACGCTTGATAATTTCTTTAAAAGAAGCGTAATGCTGATCAGCCATGGTGTTTTGGACCAGCTCTCGCGCCGCGGCCACTGTCTCCGCGGCCAGGGTCTTGCGCTGCCGCTGGGATCTGCCGGTGGTATATCCAAGTTGCTCATACAGCGCCGGTGTTTCCCGGCCGGAACCTTTGTCGTAATGATACGGCGCGCCCGCGTAAACCAGGTGGGGGCGCGCCGGATCTTCACCTCCGGAGGGAAACAAACGGGTCAACTCCTCATCAACAGCCTCGTCGGTGATATATTTATCACGAAAGGACTCGTAATCCAGGGAAGCCAGCCTGGTCAGCTCAAAATAGGCCTCGGCCTGCTCCTTGGAGCTGACGGTGATGGCGTTAAAGGTGTCATGAATCAGCTTGGAAACGAATTCCGTCAGATCCAGTTGGGGTTCGCTCGCCATTATTCGCTCAACTTCAGGTAATCGGTTTTAAAGTTAAGTTTGACCCCGCCGTAAAGATGCACGCTGGTGGTGTCATAAGTGGTTTCGCCGGCCCGGGCGGTGGACACGTTGACCGAAGTCTTGGTGGTTTTGCTGGAATATCCGCCGCCGAAAAGACCGAACAGGGAGCCGCTGAAACCGCCGCCGCTGGTTTTTCTGGTGGTATCCCGGTGATAATCCGTGGAATGGGCGTAGGTGTACCTGGTGCTGCGGGCGTAGAAATGGAGCCGGGTCTCGATAACGCCGTTCTCGATGACCAGGCGGAGCATGCCCTGTTTGACCATTTCCTTGAGGATCATGTACTTGTTCTGGGAGATCAACTGGGCCACCGCCTCGAGCAGGGCTCCCCAGTTGCTGTCATTCATGACATCGCCGGCTTCATATTCCGGCGGGGTAACCCCGGACTCGGCGTCGAAGGTGAGCAGCTCATTGAGCTCTTCAGCGTCGGTGGCGGTCAGTTCCTTGCCCTTGTAAACGGAGCTGGTGTGCTCATCATCGCTTTCCAGCGGGGGAATTTTTTCGGCCAGAAAATTAATTATGGCTTCCCCGGAAATAAAATCCTTGGTGTTGTTGATGTAATCCGAGAGCGTGGTCCCCATGATTTTGACCATCTCGGTGTAGGCCTCCATCTGGGTGATGTTGGCGTCGATCAGGGCCTTGAAGGTGTCGGTAATAAGTTTGGCGGTAAACTCGGGAAACTCGATCTCATCAATCTGTTTGGCGTCCACAATGGCGTTGGTAGGCATGGTCCCCTCCTCCTGGCAAGCTGGTTGGCATCCCTCCGTAAATTACCGTACTGATTTATGAATGGACGCCGGTTAATGTTTAAGCGCTGACTGGTAAATGTACAAACTTACCTTTTTCAACGTTGATTAGATTTATCTTTTACGATAAAAATAAAACAGGTGTCAAGTATTTTTTAACAAAAGGCTGTCAATAAGAGGATGGTCTCTGGTGAAGAATATAAAAACGGTGGTCGATTGGATAAAGTTATGAACGAGCTCAACACGGCAAAACAGACACCTTGCCGGGTCAGGTCCAGAAAAAATTTTGACGCGCCCGGCCGGACTTGCTATGGATGATGACATAAAAGCGACTTTTCATACCTTTGCTTATGCAAAAAGATGAAAAATCAGAGAGAGGGGGGCAATGAACGATCGGGTCCATCAATGGACAAAAAAAGACAAATCACTGTACGCCCTGTCCATGATTCCCTTTTTGCTGGCTCTGGGGGGAGCCTTCTACGTGCTGGTCGTGGATTCGCCCGGGGCAGCCATCATCTTCGCGGTTCTCTACCTGATGGCCAATATATTTCAGGCCGGGGCCTGCGTGGGGTGTCCCTACCGCGGGTCATACTGTCCCGCCATTTTCGGGGTGTACGCCGGCAATCTCATCTCCACCATAGTTCATCGGAACCGGGTTCATGAAGAACGCTTTTTCGCGGTGAACGCCAAGCTGGCAGAAGCTTTCTGCCTGATGACCCTGCTCTTTCCGTTGTACCGGCTCTTTCTGCGGGCCTGGTATTATCCGCTCATCTATCTGGCCCTGGTGGGAACGCACCTCGCCCTTTTTATGCCTGTTCAGTGCGAAAAATGCGGTTACAACAACACCTGTCCCGGCGGTGTCTTCTGGCGGCGGTGTCAGGCGGTGTCGGGAAAGAAAAACAGGTAATCCCTGTCAGCTCCCGGTTTTTTCCGGATTACGGCGTCCCGCCCACTTATTTCCAGATACTGGTAATAAAACAGCTCACGTCCACCGAGGAGTCGTCCTGGTCGGAGGAACCCAGGGCGGCCATGGGGGCCGGCGGAGTCTCGTCATCCCCGGCCGCGATGGCTTCTGATCCGCCCAGGACAGCCCCGGCCAGGTTTTTCATCCGCGCCCCGGCCGCGGCCAGCATGATTCCGGGATTGGACCAGGCCACCTGGCCGGCCACCGTGAAGCGAAGGTTGAGGTTGGGACGCTTGGCCCGGACCCAGTAGCCCAAACCCGACTCCATGGTGGAGGTGGTGGAATATTGCCCGTTGGACCATTCCCAGAGCCGGGTATCGATATAGGGGTTATCCGCGGCCAGAAAGCCGATGGGCTCGCTGTACAGCACCTGGCCGGTGTTCGGATCATACTCCACCACCTCGATATCACTCCAGAGGTAACTGCGGTCGTTGGGCGGGCCGATCATGTTCCAACCGTTGCCGGTGGAATGGTTATACCGCAGCGTGGTTTCGACATCCACGCCGGTGGCCACGGGCACTCCGGTAATGTCGATGCTGAGGCCTTCCCGGGCCAGCACCCACATGGCTCCGCCGGGGTAAATCATAAAGTCCGGGTATTCCTGGTAGGCCCCCTGTTCGCAGTCATAAACGCCCATTCGATACTGGCTGGGATCATAGCCGCCGGCCAGGTCATCTCCGATCACGGCCGCGGCCCGGGGATCATCCGGGATATGATGGGCCGAGAGCATGCGATAAGAGACCGCGGTTTCTCCGGGCTCTATCGGCGGAGAGGTGGAGGTTTCCCGGGTGCCTATCACGAACACGTCCGGCGGGACCTCCAGCTCCGAGGGCTCTTCGGTCCAGGAATACTGGCCGCTGCCGCTGTCCATATACCCCACCTTCCAGTAGTAGGCCAGGCCTTCGGTAAGTTGCTGATCCGGATACAAAGGATCATTCGAAAGGGTATAGCTGGTCAGCTCCGTGGTGGTCTCTTTATTAAACGGTCCGACAGCGGAGGAAAAATGATCGATATCCGCCCGGGCCACCCGCCAGTACGAGCTGACATGGCTGTCGCCCTCGGGATCGGAAAAGGAAGATGCTTGCAGGGTGACATCAGTCCCAGGGGCAAACACCTGAAACGGCTCCGGATATCGGCTGTTATGAATTTCTGCCCGCTGGCGACAATTCTCCGCCGGACACGCCCACGCACGTCAGTCCGGAGCCGTTTCAGGTGTTTGCCCCTGGTACTGATGTCACCCTGCA
>JAWOCW010000036.1:0-3729 GCA_046483615.1 Desulfosudaceae bacterium | reverse complement strand
CGGCGTGACTGCATTCTTCGTGATTGCGCAAGCCCTGATCTTGAACTGATCTTGAACTGATCTTGAACTTTTTACTTTGCCGTCCCAATTTGGACTTTTTATGAAAACATCACAAAAGACTCTTGTCCAAAATAAAATTTCAGCGGTCTCGGTGGAAGTGATTTTTACAGGCAAAACAGGACCTGATTTTTCAACAAGATTACATGACCCCGGACTATATTTCGTCACCCCGGCGGAGGCCGGGGGCCAGTAAAATCAATTTTTTCTGGATTCCGGCTTTTGCCGGAATGACGAGGTAAGAACTTTTGGGGACTTGCCACTCGCGGCCAGAGGCGGATTGTTTCAGATTGATGGGAGGCTTATGCCATCATTATTAAAAAAAGCTTTCGCGGTTTCCCTGGAAAAGGAACGTAGTCAGCGGAGCTTAATGCGACGTTTTTATATAGCCATCGGCGGATACGCCTTCGCCTTTGTGGGGGTGGTTATTCCCGGCTATTTGATGGGATTTGCGCGGGATCTTTCCATGCTCCAGATCGTTCTGTATCTGGTCCTTCCTCTGCTGTTAATCAATGCCTGTTTTTTTATTGTCTTTCTGACCGGTTTGAACCGCTTTTTCCGGGATCCCGGCCTGACCTTCTGGCAGCAGCTGGTCGGACTGATACTGGCTACCCTGATCTGCTATCATACCGCGGCAGAGATTCGCGGGGCCTGCCTGATTCTTTATATTCATATTTTTTATTTCGGCACTTTTCAGGGCCGTTACCGCGATTTCTTTTATCCCCTGGTGATTACCATTATTCTGTATGCGGGCATGATCGGTGTGCTGCATCACTATCATCCCGAAGCTCTTGACATCCCGACGGAAATCATGCGTTTTCTGATTCTGCTGACGGCCTTGCTCTGGCTGATGTGGATGGGGAGGTATCTGGCCAGATTGCGAACCTACATCCAGCACCTGGCCATTCGCGATGAACTGACCGGGGCCTATAACCGCCGGCAGCTCTTTTCGCTGCTGGAGCGGGAAAAGTCCCGGGCCGACCGCTCCGGGGGAACTTTCACTGTCTGCATGATGGACATTGATGATTTTAAACTGGTTAATGATACTTATGGTCACCAGGCCGGGGATGATATCCTGCGGGAGTTCGTGCGGGTGCTGCAGCAGAACATTCGCCGGGAGGATTACCTGGGCAGATACGGGGGGGAAGAGTTCCTGGTGGTGCTGACCAACCATAAATGCCGGGACGCGGATGATGAAAGCGTTCAGCGCCTGCGCCAGGTAACGGAAAACATTTCTTTTGAGGCCACCACCGGGCTCCCTGGCATTACCGTTTCCATCGGGGTCAGCACCTACCAGGCGCCGGAATCCATAGACATGCTCATAGCCAGGGCGGACCAGGCGCTTTACGAGGCCAAGCGTAAAGGGAAAAACAGGGTCGAATTAAGCCGGGAATACCCTGCCGGCCAGTCATATCCGGTCGGGAGTCCCGGCCAGGTCGATGATGATTAGACGATCGGATTCCGTTTAGACGGTCAAGGTTCGTCCGGCGCCTCCCGCCACGTAGATATCCGGATATTGATCGGCAATCGGTTGGATATGTTGAGTGCAATGGGTGGGACAGACCAGGTCCAGACCCCGGATCGCCTCCAGATTGCTGAAACCGTGCAGTCCGCCGATCAGCGCCGATACCCGGCCGATTTTGCCGGCCGCCTCCAGGATGGTACCCACCCCGGGATGGGAGCATCCCGCGATGACGATGCCGCCCCGGTCCTGTTCAATGACCAGGGCATGCTCAATAGCGGCCAGGGTACCGGTGGACCAGATTTTATCATGAAGTTTCTGAACCTTGCTGCCGACGCGGATGGCCTCAGGCCCGGCCTTGGTGGTAAATACTTGGGGCACGTAGCAGGGCACCTGTTTGATCGCGAAAAAATCGGCCATGCCGCCGGTATGGTCCCAATGGTCGTGGGAGATGAACATCTCGTCCACAAGCAAGGGATCAAGGCCCAGCTTGTTCATGTTGTCCAGCAGGATATTCCCCCGGGCGCCGGTGTCAAACAGGATTTTTTTATCAGCAGTTTCTACCAGGCAGGCAAAACCCCAGTCCGGGGTCAGTGCCCGGTCCCGGGTGGTGTTGTCGTAAATGATGGTCAGTTTCATGGTCAGGTCCTCCCCTGATGATTTCTTCTGATGACTTCTAATGATGATTGACAAAAACAGGCGTGTCTGTTCTTTATCGGTTTATGATAAAATCAGGAGCAAGTCAACCGGATCACAATCCATGAAAATCGAAACCTTGTATATCGACCGGGCCGTGGTCGACAGCCCGGAAACTCAAACCCTGCGGGCCCGGATCAAGGCGCCGGAAGTTGTCGTGGACGGTCCGCGGCCGGTGTTTGAAGCCGTTAATGCCTCGCCCGATCCGGTCGCCCGGGGCAAGCGGACTCTTTTTCTGACCGCCAACCAGGGGCCCTTTCTCCGGCCCTGTCCCGGCACCAGTTCATACCGGTGCTGCGGCTACCGGATTCTCAATATCGCCCGCTTCTGCACCCTGGATTGTTCCTATTGTATTCTGCAGGCCTATTTTCATCCGCCGGTGCTTCAGTATTACGTCAATCACCGGGACATGTTCGCTGAACTGGAGGAGTTGTTTCGGAATTCCAGCCGGATTTCCCGGATCGGTACCGGCGAATTCACGGACAGTTCCATCTGGGAGTCAGTCACGGATCTGAACGCCCGGCTGGTTGCCGCCTTTGCCGGTCAGGACAGGTCTGTCCTGGAGATAAAAACCAAGACCACCAATATCGACTCCCTGCTGCGGACGCCCCCTGACCGCAAAACCATTGCCGCCTGGTCCCTGAATACATCGGCCATAACAGACAGCGAGGAGCGGGGCGCGCCGCCGTTAAGCGAGCGCCTGCGGGCGGCCGTTGCCTGCCGGGACCGGGGCTACCCCCTGGCCTTTCATTTTGATCCCATGGTCATATACCAGGGGTGTGAGGATGATTACCGGGCGGTGGTGGAGCAATTGCTGACCACCGTTTCCCCGGAGGATATCGTCTGGATCAGCCTGGGCACTTTCAGGTTCATGCCTTCTTTAAAACCCCTTATCCAGAGTCGTTTTCCGGAATCGACCATCGTTTACGGCGAGTTGATCTCCGGGCTGGACGGAAAAATGCGCTATTTCAAACCTCTCCGTCTCAGCCTCTATCAGGCGGTGATTGACCGTATCCGGGAGCTGGCGCCGGATGTGACGATATATTTCTGCATGGAAGATGACGAAGTCTGGCAGAAGTGCCTGGGCTTCGCCCCGGCGGAAAAAGGCGGCCTGGCCCGGATGCTGGACGAAAGCGCGGTGAGGCACTGCGGGCTGGACCGGCGCCTGCTGCGGTAGCCGGACATTTACGAAATCATTATTCCTGATGTTTTCGTAAAAAGTCCTTTTGGGGATGGCAAAGTAAAAAGTTCAAGATCAAGGCGCAGCGTTTTTCGAGGAATGCAGCGTACTTAGCAGTACGTGAAATTCCGAGAAAAACGCTGCAACGAAGATATTGGACTTTTTACTTTGCCATCATTTCTTATTTTGTTTCAGTATTACCGCGAAGGCATCCTTTATAACAGAAAATTCAGAATCCGCAACCGTGCGGGGATCGATCATAAACATATCCTTTTCAATGCGGCCGATAATCGGCGGCCGGCTTTGCCGCAGCAGCCCTTCCAGCCGGTCGGCG
>JAWOCW010000030.1:0-4019 GCA_046483615.1 Desulfosudaceae bacterium | reverse complement strand
AGGTCCTGATAAAACTCCTGGCGAGTGCTGCCTTCGAGCATTTCCGCAATAGGGACTCGCTGGGTCCGGACCAGTTCTTGATCAGCCATACCTACTCCTCCTTCGGCCGGCCCGTGGCCAATTCTATCTGGGATAACGCCTCGGCGGTCCTGGTGGGAGATTTCCTGCTGGCCCGGGCCAGCAGTATCGCGGCGGCCACGGGCCGGCTGGAAATATTCAACATCATGTCCAGCGTCATGGAAGATATGGCCCAGGGCGAGCTGCACCAGCTGACCCGAAAAGGGGATTCCGCCCTGTCGGAGGAGGAATACCTGCGCATTATCAGAAATAAAACCGCCGTGCTCATGTCGGGCGCCTGTCAGGCCGGCGCCATTCTGGCCGGCGCCCCGGAATCGCGGGAAAAGGCTCTGGCCGATTATGGCCTGTCACTGGGCATGGCCTTTCAAATGACCGACGACCTGCTCGACTATACCGCCGCCACCGACCAGCTTGGCAAAACCGCCGGCGCTGACCTGCAGGAAGGCAAATACACCCTGCCGCTGATTTACGCCCTGTCCCGAGCGGAAGAACAGGATCGGCAGATGATGACCGACATCATGGCCGATCAGGATTTCAACCGGGAATCCCTGGCCGGATTCAACCGGCTGCTTGAAAAGTATGGCGGCTTTGATTATACTGAGCAGTGCGCGGCCGAATACGTTGCCCGGGCCAAACAGGCCTTGGCCGTGTTCCCGCCGTCGGAAGAGCGCTCCCTGTTGATGAAGCTGGCTGATTACGCGCGACAAAGAAACAATTAATAACCCATCATCGCCACTGCCGGCCGATTATCCGGCCGTTTGAACTGATCGCGGAGGATCCTGAAGATGACAAAAGCCGTTTTCCCCCGATTTTTTATGATTCTGGCCGGGCTCCTGCTTGTCCTGACCGCCCTGGCGCCCATCGCCGGCGGCTCTTCGGACGGCGACCGGCCGATGCGGTTGTCCCTGACAAGCATCGGCACCGGACATGACGACAACAACGACAAGGCCGCCTCCAAAAACGCGGCCATTGAAAACGCTCTGCAAACGGCGGTTGAAAAAGCGGCCCAGGAGCTGATCCCCGAAGCAGTCCTGACTTCGTCTTTCCAGCTGATTGACCCCCTTTTTTACGGCCAGGCCCAAAAATACATCCTCAACTATACCGTGCGGGACATTTACCACCGCGACGATTACTGCCGGGCACTGGTCAAATGCGAAATCGCCGGTAATGACATGATCCGCCATATCTCCGAGGCCGGCATAATTCTGAACCGAACCGTCCCGCCGCGGATACTGCTTTTAATCCAGGAAAAGATATCCGACCGGGAAGAAGGCTCTTCCCGGGATCTGGAGGGAACTCCGCGGCCAATAAACAGCTCCCGAGGTACGGCCGCGAAAGCCATGGCCGACAATTTCCGGAACCGGGGATTCCTGGTCCTGGACCACCCTTCGACCGGTTTCAGCCAGGAGAAACCGGCCACCGCCCCGGATGACGAATCTGATCGCGACCAGGCCCTGGAAATGGCCCGGCAGGCGGGCGCCGACTTTGTCATTACCGGACGAATCGAAGCTGTTCCCGATAAGACCGCTTCGTCCTGGTCGGGGCAGGCGGTGATTCAGGCTCATAATATCAGCTCCGGCCAGTTAGAAGAGCAGCTCAGGATTTCCAGCAGCCCGGGAGAAAAGGCCGGCGACGATTTATCCGGCGCCAAACCGGCTCTGGCGGCGGCCGGTGAGCTGGTGGCGGACAAACTGGCTCCGAGCCTGGCCAGCGCTTTTCAGCGCCTGAGCGGCCGGACCCGGAGCGTCAGCCTCATTGTCCAGGGGGAGAAATACCTGGCCGGACTCAAGTTCCTTCGCGAAAAAATGGAAACCATACCAGGTGTTTCTGATTTTCAGCTCCAGGAAATGTCCGTCAACCAGGCTGCTTTTAAGGCTTCGGTCACTGTCAGCAGCGACGAACTGGCCGAAAGCCTGGCGGCCTCTTCCGGCGAAGGCGGCCATATCAGGGTTATCGATGTCACCGAGGACCGGATCATTATTGACATCAATCCGGCTGATCAGCCCGGTTAAAAGGTGACGAAGAATCATGCCGGCAAAACAAACACCTGATCGGTATAAAAAGATGGGACTTATCGGTCGCCTGGTCGAAGATATAGTGCTGCTTGCCGCCCTGGTCAGGGATTTTGCCCTGGGCAAATACCGCCGGGTACCTCTGTGGTCGATTCTGGTTTTTCTGGGGGCCGGGGCTTATGTGCTGTTCCCGTTTGATTTTATTCCGGACTACATTCCTGGATTCGGCCAGATCGATGATGCTATCGTGGCCCTGGTGTGCCTGTTTCTGCTGGAAAAAGACCTTTCTGCCTATAAGCAATGGAAAAACAACCCAAAGCCATAACCCGAATATTTCATGAAATATTCGGGATAAGGGGGAGCCATGGATACGACTACCGCCATCAGACAGGCCGCGGAAATGCTCGCCGAAGCTTCCCGGGCGGCGGCTTCTACCGGGGCGGGAATCTCCGCGGAAAGCGGCATAGCCACCTTTCGTGATCCCGGCGGTGTCTGGGACAAATTAAACCCCACCGAAGTCGGCACCACCGAAGGGCTGCTGTCCGCCCTGGGAAAAGACCCTGGCCGGTTCGTGCCTTTCTTTCTGGAACTGCTGGCAGCCCTGGAAAAAGCCGAGCCCAATCCGGGCCACCTCGCCCTGGCCGACCTGGAAGCCATGGGCATTTTAAAAACCGTCATCACCCAGAACATCGACAACCTGCACCAGGAAGCCGGCAGCAGCCTGGTAATTGAAGTCCACGGCAACGGTTTCCGGATGCGCTGCACCTCCTGCGGTAAAACCAGGAAACAGGACCGAAAACCCCTGCTCCGTGAGGCCATAGCCGGCCTTTCCGACCTGCCGGAATATACCATGGCAACTTTTATCGACCTGCTGCCCAAATGTGATCATTGCGCCGCCATCATGAGACCGGACGTGGTCATGTTCGGCGAATCAATCCAGGCGCTGCCCCTGGCTTTTGAGGCGGCCGCGAAATGCGATATCATGCTCGCCCTGGGCACTTCCGGGGCGGTCTACCCGGCGGCCGGCCTGCCCTTTGAAGCCAAAGAAAAAGGAGCCGGGGTGATCGTGGTCAATCCTCATGAAAACGCCTTTGCCCGGATCTCCGATGTCTACATTCCCATGACAACCGGGCAAGCCCTGCCCCTGATAGTGACGGCCGTTAAGGACCTTAAAGGTATACACTGACAACACCGTGATGGAATAACAATTAATGCAAAGGGGGAGCCATGACCGAAGACCGTTTCTGGACCAAATCCTATGATCCCGGCGTAACCGATCTTGACCCGGCCATCTGGGAGATCACCTACACCGATGCCATTAAACCGGCCTTTGCCCAGCATCCCGACAAAACGGCTTTTGCCTACATGGGCGTGGAAATCACCTTTGCCGAACTGGATCGTTACGCCAACCGGTTCGCGAACATGCTCCTGGCCGAAGGCCTGGTCAAGGGCGAGGTGGTCGGCATCAATCTGCCCAACATACCCGAATATGCCATTGCCTGGCTGGGAACGCTTCGGGCCGGCTGCGCGGTGTCCGGTGTCTCTCCCCTGCTTTCGGCCGGGGAAATGCGACACCAGCTGGCCGACGCCAACGCCCGCGGGCTGGTGACCCTGGACGCCATTTTTGCCGGCCGGCTGACCACCATCGCCGATGATTTGCCGGATCTGAAAGTGGTCGTGGCGGCCAGCGTGGGAGGATTTCTGCCCGCCGTCAAACGTTTTCTGGGCAAGCGCCTGGGAAAAATCCCCACCGGCCGGTTAAGCCCGCTGCCCGGTAAAAACATATATAAAATGGAAGCTGTCATCAAAAGCAAGACTTACCCTGATGCTGATCCGGCCGTGGACCTGACCCCCGATGATATCGCCTATATCCAGTATACCGGTGGTACCACCGGCCTGCCCAAGGGGGCCATGCTGACCCACCGCAAC
>JAWOCW010000003.1:0-4406 GCA_046483615.1 Desulfosudaceae bacterium | reverse complement strand
GCCCACAGACCTTTTACGCCCTCGAGCGTTTTGCCGGCGGCCAGACGATCGGTCATTTCCAGCAGAGTTTCTTCGCCGTCCCCGATCACCACAATATCCACGTCCGGATCGGCCAGAGTTTCGGCGGGACTCAAGGTGGGATGATTACCGCCCCAGACCACCGGAATATCGCTGTTTTGCCGGATGTAACGGGACACCTCCAGAGCGCTTGCCAACGGTAAGCCGCTCATCACGGAAAAACCGGCCAGCAGCGGCGAAGCCGCCAGTTCCCGGGACAACGCCTCCCGCCAGTCAGCCAGCAACCGTAAATCGATGATTTTAACGCGGTAATGACGACTCACCAGGCTGGCCGCCTGAATCAGGGCCAGCGGCAGGTGGGGTTTCTCCCGGATAATATCCATATCCCCCACCAGGGGGTATATCAGCACAATATCCGCCATAATAGAAACGGTTACCCCTGTTCAGCCGTCCGGGCCGGCCCGGGCCTGTTGGCCATTTATTCAGCGCCTGTCCATAACTTCCTGATGGATCCTGGTTAGCAGGCATGATGGCTTCGTAAAAAGCTTCCAACCCCGCCGCGGCGGTATTTTTGCAGAAAGTAACTTGGAAGTTCCTTGGAAGTCCAATTGCCGCATGGCGGCCGGCTTCGTTGCGCTTCATCCCTCGTCATGTCACGTACTGCTAAGTACGCTCCATTCCTCGGGATTTCGCGCGTCCCCTTGTCAGCTGATTTTGAACTTTTTACTTTGCCGTCCCAATTAGGAATTTTTAAGAAGCCGTCAATCCTGCCCGTATTGTTTTAATTTGGTCAACAGGGTTTTCCTGGTGATGCCCAGGCGCCGGGCCGCTTCGCTGCGATTGCCGTCAGCGGCCTCCAGGGTTTTTATGATGGCCTCTTTTTCAATCTCCGCCAGGGAAAGATTGCCGACCGGGGCCCGGGCAGCGTCATCCTCCTGGTCTTTTCCGGCTAAAAGGGGGAAGTCGGTTTGGGAAAGGTATTCTGACCGGGTCAGGACTACCGCCCGCTCAATGGTATTGATCAGTTCGCGGACATTGCCCGGCCAATGATATTTTAAGAGACTGTCCATGGCGTCAGGCGTCAGCCCGCTGATCTGCTTATCGTTTTTTTTGGCCAGCAACTCCAGAAAGTGGTGGGCCAGCACGGGGATGTCTTCAATCCGCTGACGCAGCGGCGGAACATGCAGGTGAACGACATTGATCCGGAAGAAAAGATCTTCCCGGAACTGACCTTCTTCCATGAGCTGTTCCACGCTTTTGTTGGTGGAAGCGATAACGCGGACATTCACTTTAAAGGTCTTTTCGCTGCCCACCGGGGAAACTTCTTTTTCCTGCAGCACCCGCAGCAGCTTTGTCTGCATGGACAGCGGCATCTCGCCGATTTCGTCCAGAAGAATGCTGCCTTCATGGGCCTGCACAAATTTGCCTTTCTGGTTTTTTTCAGCGCCGGTAAAAGCGCCTCGTTCATGGCCGAAAAGTTCCGATTCCAGCAGGGTCTCCGTGATGGCGGCGCAATTTAACTTGACAAAAGGATGGTCCTTGCGGGGGCTGTTAAAGTGCAGGGCGCCGGCCACCAGTTCCTTGCCGGTCCCCGATTCTCCGGTGATCAGGATATTGGCGTCAGAGGGAGCGGCCTGTTCCACCACTTCCAATAGTTTGATCATGGCCGGGCTGGTGCCGACGATGTTTTCCCGCTGGAACTTCTGGCCCAGTCTTTCGCGCAGGTCCTTGTTCTCCTGCTGAAGAAAGCGGTGCTCCATGATCCGTTCAATGGTCAGCTTGAGTTTTTCAAAATCCAGGGGCTTGGTCAGATAGTCATAAGCCCCTTTTTTCAGGGTGTCAACCGCCATTTCCACCGAGGAGTAGGCGGTCATCATGATAACGGGAATGGAAGGATTATAGGCCTGGATCCGTTCCAGCGCTTCTACTCCGGACATGTGCACCATTTTAACGTCCATCAGGATCATGGACACGCTGCGTTCCTTGATGGTGGAAACCGCCGTGGTGCCGTCGTCAGCCTGGATAACGGTGTAGTCCCATCCTTCCAGAAGGGTTTTCAGCATGGAGCGGTGACCGGGATTGTCATCCACCACCATTATAGTGTTCTGATCTGTCATTTATGGCCCCTGGTTCCCTGAGGAACCCAGACGCGGAAAACAGTTCCCTCGTCGACAACGCTTTCCACGCTTATCTCTCCGCCCAGGGTCTCCACCAGCTTGTAGACAATGGACAGTCCCAGGCCGGTGCCGTCGTTCCGGGTCGTAAAATAAGGATCAAAAATATGATCCAGCTCGTCGGCCGGAATTCCCCGGCCGGTATCGGTTACTTCGAGGACTATGCCGTCTTCCGTGTCCGGGTCAGTCACCGTAACACTTAAGGAATCCCCGGCCGACATGGCTTCAATGGCGTTCAGATAAAGATTCAGCAGAATCTGTATCATCCGGTCACGATCAGTTTCAAAGACGGTCTGCCGGCAGAGAATAGTGGTCTGGTAGCTGATCTGTTTTCGTTTCAAGTCATTTTCCACCAGACGGAGGGAGTGGTCAAGCAATTCCTGCAAAGATACCTCGGTCAGGTTGAGCGCGATGGGGTGAGCGAATTCCAGCAGCTGGGCCACCGCCAAATTCAGGCGCTCCACCTCATTGAGCAGGGTCTCCGCGGCGACGTAGTCCTGCTGGGCCCGGACGGAATTTTCCTTGAAATAAGTGGCCAGCCCCTTGATGGAGCTCAGGGGATTTCGGATTTCATGGGCAACCCCCGCGGCTAACTTGCCGATGGCGGCCAGGTGTTTGCTTCTGGCGATTTCTTTTTCCAGATTGCGAAGATCGGTAAGGTCCTTAAACAATAACAGGTAGCCGGAAATAGAACCGTCCTGCTCCTGGATGGGCGAAGCGCTGACGTCGAGTATGAGCAGTTTGCCGTCTGAGCCGGTAAGTTCAACCTCGGTGGAAAGGCTGTGCCTGGTGGCCATGACCTGTTCGGCCACTCTCAGCAGGGAGAAGGGGAGTTTTGACAGGTCGTGGTGGTTGGGGCTGCCGGAAAATTCCTGAAGTAATTCATCGCCTTTAGTATTACACCAGATCAGGCTGCGGTCCGGGGCGATGGTGATCAGTCCCGCCGGCATATTGGCCACCACTTCGTCGGAAAAGGCTTTCATCCGGACAAAGGAGGATTTGGCCGAGCGATAGGCCAGCACAGCGGACAGGGAAATGATGCCGGCGCAACCGATTAAAAACAGGGTGGCGCCGGTCATGACAATATGGCGTATGTATTTCCGCTGGGCCTCCTTGACGTCGTCCATGCCGAAGCCGGCCAGAATAAAATGATCGCCCTGGTCAGCGCGGCCGTCAGGGCTGAAAAGTTGCTGGCACCAGCCGCGGGGCGGTTCTTTAAAGGGGGCCGGTAGGGGTCTCGCCGTGACCGGTTGTTGGCTGGCCCGGCTTTGCCAGGGTTTATCCGGAGTAAATTTTTTAAAAACTTCGAAAAAGGATTTGTCCTGGTTGATATTGACGCGGCGGTAATGGATGCGCGGCGGCGCTCCCGGAGGCGGCAGTTCCGGCTGGCGCGATAAGGTTTTTTCGGGATGGCCGGGGTTACTGTGAGCCAGGATCTTGCCCTGGCGGTTGATGATCATCATATATTCGATTTCCGGCTGGCGCGCGATTTCGGTCAGGAGCCACTTGATGTTGCGGGCGTCCCAGTTCATAACCGTCACGCCGGTGCGGGTGCCGGCCTCAAATGCCCGGATAAGGGAGGCTCCCCTGGCCGTCAGCTGCTCCATGACACGCTTGTCGTGAGTTCGAATATTGTCGATGGTTATAAAGGTAAAAATGGGGACCAGGATCAGCAGCAGGCCGATAATAAAAAACGGGGATATTCGCAGCAGGGAGCCGGTGTCGGAATGATGGTGGTTCATAAGTTATGCCGGGGGATATGCCGGAGAGTATGCCGGGCACGCGGATAATCGGTTGAGGAGCGGGTCTGTCTTATAACCATAAAATATAAATTATGCAATAATTATGCCTGTTTTGCCCCTGGCTAAGGGGCTTTTCCGGAGCTGTCGCCTTGCGGCTGTTGACTGCTGGTTTAAGCGAATGTTATAATTAAAAATTAATAAGTTTATCAGTGTCTTTATCAGTGCTTGATGATGGCTTTTTAGTCCCAAAAAGCTTCGGCCGGCAGTGAAATTCAAGCTCCGCCACCATAATTATCTTCTGATAAGACTGGCCATGTGGATATTTTTTATACAGTCAATTTTGCTTATGGGTAAAAAACACCCACCGCAAGTTTGTTTTATTCAACCATGCAATTTCAGGAACAACGTTAAAATTCAATAAAACAAATATTTATCTTTGTTTGTGTTTTTTTGCCAGGCATGGCACGCAAGT
>JAWOCW010000241.1:0-3871 GCA_046483615.1 Desulfosudaceae bacterium | reverse complement strand
GTCTCCGGGCTGAAGAAAAGCATCAACGCCCTGATTACCCGCATCGCCGATCCGGACAGGGCTTAAAAAATGAAAGACAGGCAGGATACCCCCCGACGTCGCAAGAGCAGCCGCGCCCCGGCCAAGGCACCGGCTAAACCGGCCGGTACCAACCGGCGCAAACCCAATCGCCGGCTACGGATGAAACCGGGTAAAGACCCCCGTTTGAAATCGGTGTTTTCCGCTATTGGCGTCCCCGAACAACAGGAGTTCAGTCCGGACCCCTTTCAAACCCGGGCCCTGGAGGTCATTGCCGAGTCAGACTGCATCGTCACCGCGCCCACCGGCGCCGGGAAAACCTGGATCGCGGAGCAGGTTATCAGGCAAATGCTGGACCAGGGTAAAAAGACCTGGTACACCTCGCCCTTGAAAGCCCTCAGCAATTCAATTTATGAAGACTTTTCCCGGCAGTTCGGCCCGGAAAACACCGGTATCCTGACCGGCGACCGCAAAGAGAACCCGGAAGCGCCCATCATCATCGGCACCACCGAGATCCTCCGAAATCAGTTATACGATTCCATGCACCGGGGCGAGGACCTGGATACCGATTTTGTCATCCTGGATGAAGCCCATGTCCTGGGAGACGAGGATCGCGGCGTGGTCTGGGAAGAAACCATGATCTACCTGCCGCGGCGCATCCCGCTGCTGATGCTTTCGGCCACCATCGGCAATCCCGATGAAATCGCCGCCTGGCTGACCACCATCCGGGACAACCCCTGCCAGGTGGTCCGGGAAACCAAACGGATGGTGCGGCTGTACCCGCTGTTTCTGCATCCTTCGGGAACACTTTTCCCCCTGGTGACTAAAAACGAAGAGACCGGCCGCCACCGTCTGTACAAAAAAACCCTCAACACCCTCCAGGGCAACCGCCGGCCGCAGTTGGCCCCGCCCTATCAGCTACCGCCCATGAAAGAGATCATCAATATCCTCCGGACCTATAATTTACTGCCGGCCATCTTCTTCATGAAATCAAGAGCGGACTGCGACCGGGCCCTGGAGTTATGTGATGACCAGTCGCTGAAGCAGGACCCGCACCGGAAATCGCTTTTAGCGGACAAGGTAGAAGAGATCATTCACAACGAGCCCTACCTGGCCGATCATAAACAACTCCGGTTTATAAAAAACCGGGCCGTGGCCGCCCACCACAGCGGTCACCTGCCGTTATGGAAAAAAACCATTGAACAGTTCATGAACGAAGGCCTGCTGGACGTTGTCTTTGCCACCTCAACCGTGGCGGCCGGGGTCAATTTCCCGGCCCGGACAGTGGCCATCTTCAATTCTGACCGTTTTAACGGCCGGGAATTCATGCCGCTCTCGCCGATTGAATTTCACCAGATGACCGGCCGGGCCGGTCGCCGGGGAAAAGACAATATCGGTTTCGCCCTGGTGGTCCCCGGCAAATTCATGGATGTCAAATACGTGGCCAAACTGGTGGACGCCCAGCCCTCCTCCATCAACAGCCAGATCAAGATCAATTTTTCCATGACCCTCAACCTGCTGCTGGGACTTGCCCCGGAACAGATCCGGACCCTGCTCCAGAACTCCTTCGCCCTCTACCAGTATAAACAGAAAAAAGGCGGCGCCCGGGAAGCTGAAGAAAAACTATGGAACGATTTTCTGCGTCACCTGGATTTTCTCAAAGCCACCGGTTACGCTGATGAAGCCGGCCGCCTGACCAGTGACGGGGAATGGGCTTCCCAGTTGCGGATAGACCATCCCCTCATGATCGCCGAAAGTTTCCGGCTGAGCCTGCTACCGGAATCAGACCCGGCCCAGCTGGCCGCCATAATCGCCTCTTTTGTCAATGAACGCCTGACCGACGAATCCGTCCAGCCTCTCCACGGCACTCCCCAGCAATTGAAATCACGGCTGACCCGATTGCAGAAAAAACTGACGCCCTTTACCAACAAAATGGCGCAAAAAGGATTCAACCCCACCACTTTGTACCTGTCGCCGGCCGTCACCATGTATAAATGGGCGGCCGGATATCCCTGGGCTTCAGTGGCCGCCGAAGCGGGCCTGGCCGAAGGAGACCTGGCCAACCTGGTCTTTCGCACGGCTGACAACCTCCGTCATATTGCCGCTCTGCGCCAGGTCTTTCCGGAAACGTCCCAGTCGGCCCTGCAGGCGGTGGACCTGATTATGAAAGAACCGCTGGTTTGACATATTTCATGATATTTTTTGATGACGGCAGGCTGATGAAAATCAGCACTAACTTGTTAAGATGAGATTGTCCACTCATGCTGACCGAGTCCGGCCAGAAGAAGGTATGGAATCTGTTTATTACATCAAAAAATATCACCCTTCGGGCGAGCCGCCTTGGGCGCATCTGCGTCGTTGCGGAACACTCGCGGTAGATAAACTACAGCGTCGTGTCCCGCGCCTTGCAGCTGCGCCCAAATCGACTCGTGAAATATCCGTGGATGAAAATGAACTCGGTGGAAGTGGTTTTTGTGAGCACCATTGGCACCTTTTGGGGAAAAGCCGGTTACAACCGGCCGCGTTAAGAATTTCTCGCTGTCTGAGGGCGTCAGCCCGAGTTCGAGAAATTTAGCGGACGGTGGTAACCGGCCCCCAAAAGGGGCCAGGTGCGAAGAAAAACCCCTTTCACCGAGACCGCCGAATTTTTATTTTGGACAATAGTGACCGGCGGATCGGGGGACCGGGGATAAAAGGAAAAGGCGCATATTGCTGAAAAAAATCACTGCCATCATCCTGGTGCTGATACTGTCGACGCTGTCGGCCGGTCCGGTTTTCAGTACCACCATAAAAGTGGCCACTTACAACCTGGAAAACCTGTTCGACGCCCATAACGACGGAACGGAATACCCGGACTACGTGCCGGGCGGCAAACACGGCTGGAACCGGGACCTGGCCGAGAAAAAAACCGCCCAGATGACCCGCGTCATTATCGCCCTGGAGGCCGACATCCTCGGGCTCCAGGAAATCGAATCCCAACGGGCCCTGGACCGATTACTGAAAAAACTGGCCGAGGCGGGCCGGCCTTATGCCTACAGCGCCCTGGCCGACACCCCGCCGACCACCGTGGCCTGCGGCCTTATTTCCAGGTATCCTGTTGTCCGGACCAAGGAGATTCTGCCCGGACGGCACCAAAGGAGCATCCTTAAGGCCACCCTCAACATAGAAGGCCATCCTCTGACCATCTTTGTCAATCACTGGAAGTCACGGCAGGGACCGGAGAGCCGGCGCCTGGTTTACGCCCGCGCTCTGAAAAAAGAGATCGACAAACTTGACCCGGCCGCGGATTTCATAGTCCTGGGAGATTTCAATTCCAACTATAATGAACACCAGACCTTCCGGGATGTCTCCCGGCTGAACAACACCAACGGTATCACCGGCATCAATCACGTCCTGGGCACGATCCGGGACGATCGCCTGGTCGATGAGGCCACCCTGCGCGGCCGGCAGGATCACCGCTACCTGTACAATCTCTGGCTGGAACTGCCCGCCTGGCGGCGCTGGTCCCATGAATATTTCGGCCACCGCAACAGCCTGGACAGTATCATCGTTTCCGGGGGGCTGTACGACGACCAGGGCCCGTCATACCTGGACAACTCCTTTGACAAGTTCGAAGCGGACTTCCTCTTTCACAAGGGCAATGTCTTTCGCTGGCAGCAGGCGGACCACGGCCGGGGCAAACACCTCGGCCAGGGCTACTCGGATCATCTGCCCCTCTATGCCCGATTTACAACCGACCCCTTTAAAGCCCGACCCCCCCGCTCCACCGGGGAAAACACCGGGGAGCAACCGGAACCGGCCGAGATCAGCCGGCTTTACGAGGTCAAGGCCGGCCGGGTGGCCCTGCGCCTGG
>JAWOCW010000233.1:0-7034 GCA_046483615.1 Desulfosudaceae bacterium | reverse complement strand
CCGCCAATACCAGTTGTTGGTGGGATAATCCTGGGAACCCATCTCTTTGATCTGGGTCTTTTCCATGTCCTTGAACGGCAGCAACAGGGCCACCCCGTCCGGGAACACCTCGATATCAACAATTTTCTCATTCGGCTGAGATGTTTCCCATTCAAAATAAAAGAAGATATCACTACCGTTATGAACGGTCTTGACGTCGAACTTTTTGACAGCCCCGATCTTGTCTTCTTCGTAAACTGCTTTAATATATGGGGAGGGCTGGTTGGCCAGCGGGGTGGCCGTTGTTTCAATGGTATTCCTCCCGCTTTGCCAGATACTGTTTTTGCAGTTCAGTAACTCCTTTTTGGAGGCTGAGACTTTTTTGGAAATTACTTTATCCATGTGACACCTCTATAATTAATTTGATTAGCAAGGCCGGTTTCAAAGTCAGAGCGCTGCCCCTGCTCAGGCTTTTTCGACTTCCACGGCGATTCCCCGGTCAATCGGCTGAGCGCACCAGTTCCAGCGCCAGTACCTGAGATGACCGTAATTATTAACCAGGTCCAGCCATTTGATCATGCCGGGTATGGCCGTGTCATAGCTCTTCCAGCCGGGAAACATGAACGGTTCCCAGGCATGATAAATGATGACCTGGCCCGGTTTGGCCGCGCTTTTTTCCGGCCGGGCGGCGGGTGTCACCTTGACGTGTATCTGAAAAGAATCAAAATCGTTGTGAACCTTGACCAGATCGCCGTCCTTGACTCCCCGCTTATTGGCGTCTTCCGGGCTCATGAACATGAACGGCCTGCCCTGGTGGGTTCGCAGAAGCTGTTCATTGCTGATCCAGATGGAATGGACGCTCCAGCGCTGATGCCCGCTGGTCAACCGCAAGGGATAATTGCCGCCGATGCTGGGATTGTCCTTGTGGACCGGCAATCCTTCTTTGGCTTCCAGAAACCAGGGATGATCAATATAAAACTGGATTCGCCGGTTATAGGTGGGATAAGGCACCTTCTTCTCGCCGGTATGCCAGGTCAGGGGAACAATCGGCTCATCCGGCTTGATATCGGTGGCCAGATTCATGGTGACCGGATCAAAGATGGACACGTCGACAAACCGGACGATACCTTCTTTCCGCATGTATTTAAGATCAGTACCCGGCGGCAGATTGCCCATCATGACGCTGGTGGACAGGGCGTCTTCAAAGACCGTCTCAAAATCATTGTCATCCTTAACTCCCATCTTCTGCCACTTGTCAAAATCATCGAGGACGACATTACCCTCTTTATCCCGGGTACCCAGTTGATCGATAAACCGCAGATACTCTTTTTGGGGAGGAGTCCGCGGCGTAAACTTGGTCTTGCCTTTCTTTTTGGCGACCTGCTCAATTTTTTCACCCAGCAGGCGGCAGATTTCCCATTCCGACTTTGATTCCCCGACCGGCTTAACGGCCTCGTCGGTCATCGTCAACCAGGGCACGTGCGGGGTGGGGAAACGGGTATCGAGCTTTTCGTAAAATCCGGCGCAGGGCAAGGCGTAGTCCCCGTAAAGCAGGGTGGTCGACCAGCGGGTTTCAAAACCGAAAATGGTCTGATACTTGTCCCAGAGAGATCCCAGGATGTTTTTCGTCCAGCCCCGGTTTTTCCGGGCCGGATTGGTGCCCATCCAGCAATAAACAGTGGGGGGCTGATCTTTTTCCGGTTTGACGTAACCATCCCACCAGCCCTTGGAGACCGCTTCGTCAAAATATTCCTGGAAAGACCGTTTCATGGTGGGACAATGCCAGTCCTTGTTATCCCAGGCCTTTTTGTACGCGGAATGGTTGTAATAAAGAAAAGCCGGAATGGTATAGTTGACCAGGTTGCGGTCAATGACCCGCTCCTGCTCGATGGAAGCCATTTCATCAGAAATGGTGCCGTCTTCACGTTTGAACTGATTCCAGACCCGCCGCAGTATCGGCAGCTGCTGGCTGGTGGCGACCAGGCCGACTTTCTTCTTGAATATCTGGGCAAAAGCGCCTTCAAACAGGGATTCATTCCAGCCCCGGATGCCACAACCCTTTTTGCCGTAACTGCCGGTCAGGGCCAGCAACAGGCACATGACCCGTTCGATAAGATCGCCATGATAGTATTTGGGGGAATTCCAGCCCACCATCACCTGGATGCTGCCGCTGGCTTTATAACATTTTTCCGCCAGCCGGCGAATCGTGTCCGGATGAGTCTTGCAGATGTCGGAAGCTTTTTCCGGAGTATATTCTTTGTTCAGCATTTCTTTTAACCGGTTAAAAACCGGCTGCACGGTGACTTTTTCGCCATTGACCAGGGAGGCCGTGAAAGTTCCTTCCAGAGCGGGATCGCACGGCAGCTTCAAGGTTTCCAGCGGAGCCAGGACGACCTTGTTGTTTTTTGAATCCCAGAAACAGAACTGATCGTCACGGGCGTCCTGCTCAACATCCGAGGCCTTGAGGAATTCATCATTGTCGGTTCTGACCAGCAGCGGCAGATCGGTCTGCTCCTTAACAAAGGGGTAATCCACCCAGCCTTTTTCAATCAAGACCTGGCAGACGGCATTTCCCAGGGCGGCGTCAGACCCCATTTCCACGGGGATATATTCATCGGCGTGCATGGCGCTGGGATTATAATCCGGGGCGATGGTAATGACTTCGGCACCGTTGTAGCGGGCTTCGGAAATAAAATGATAAGAGGGAATCCTGGTATAAACGGGATTCATGTGCCAGATAAGTTGCAGCTTGCCGAAATACCAGCCATCCACGGAATCCATGAACTGGAACTTTCCAAAAGTTTCATAGATCCCCCGGTTGAAGTCGCCGATGGTTGAGTCCAGATCCAGCACAGTCGCTCCCAGACCGACCATCAGGCGGTGTATGGCCATAACGTGGATATAACCACCGTTGCCCGGACCGCTTTCAAAAATAATCGACTCCGGACCCTGCTGATCCAGTCCGTCCACGATGCCTTCGGCGATTTCGGTCAGGCACTGGTCCCAGCTGATTCGCTTCCATTTGCCGCTGCCCCGTCCGCCGACCTGCTTCATGGGGTATTTGAGCCGGTCGGGATTATACATCTGGAGACTGTAAGAAGCGCCTTTCTGGCAGCCCCGGGGATTGAAATCAGGTCCGGAAGGATCTATGACCGGGTACTTGGCGGCCTGTTCCTCTCTGAAGACCACCCCGTCTTTAGCATATACCCTCCACAGGCAATTGCCGGGATAGCAGTCCACCAGGTGGGTACCGTAGGTAACCTGATCCCAGGTCCACTCCTCCCGGTGTAAATTCTCCCAACTGGCGTATTTCCAGTCTTCAAACACCTTTTCCGTGGCATTGGCCAGACTGTTGCCTCCCAGAAATCCAAGCGAATTCATGGACAGCAAGGCAACGGTCGCACCCGTCCCCTTCAAAAATGTCCGTCGGGAGATTTCCACTTTCTTCATAATACCCCCTTCAATTGAGTTACGATTATTAATTCGTGTCAATCCTTCCCAGAACCAAATTTCCGCGAATCTTCCTTCTTTTTGAGACTAAAAAGGAAGGCGGCTATAAAACCGGTTGATTTCATGAACCAGCACCCCCCTTTTTTATTTAACCCCGGCCAACCGGAAAACCGTGCGCGCGCCGCCGGCTGTCAGGTCAGAGCGACCAGGCTGATGGCGTTCCAGGGACATCCCGTCAGCATCAATCCGTCCTTGCCGCCGCTGACGCAGGCACCGCAGCCAATACAGGCCTCACGATCGACCATTATCCTTTTAAAAGGATAATTATGCGGATCATCGATCAGGCGGAGTGCCTCGAATTTGCAGTATACCAGGCAAACCGGAGATCCGCCGCAGCCGGTGCACAGATCGGAAACCACCGCCACCCGTTTCACCTGACGTCTTTTGCGGGGTTCTTCCGTTACCATCGCAGCTTCCTGCATTATCCCACCTCAATGAAAATTTTTTGAGACTCAAACTCTTGTTCGGAAAATACCAGGGCGGTATCGACAATGATATTGCCGCCGGTATCCATGGAAATATGATGCCGATCCAGGGGACGCGGGGCCGGGCCGGCGAATTCCACCCCGTTGGAATGGAATTCGCTGCCGTGACAGGGGCATTTGAAGATATTTAAATCCTCAAACCAGTTAACGGTGCATCCCAGGTGGGTACAACGGGCAAACAGGGCGTATACCCGCTCTTTTTCGCGCACGACAAAAAAACGATGATCCTTCTTGAACTGGTTATCCACGAAGATAACCCCATATTGATCCGGCCGTTCATCAGTGACGAAATCTTTAACCCGGCCGATGACATACTTGCTGGGCGGATGGAACACCACCGTCGGATATAAAAACCGCAAGCCTTCATAGAGGCCGACCCCGACGCTCGCGAAAACGACTCCCCAGCCGGCCACGGATATTCCCTTATGCAAAAATTCACGCCGGGAAAGAGACCCTTCTTTTTTTTCCTGCGAATGCTTTTTGGCAAAGCCGTTATCCATTCTGATCGCTCCGTCCATCGTCCGTGTCTCCGATATTTTACATGATTGCCCGACCCCGGTTCATGACCCGATCAATCCCCCGAAAAAAGACTCCCCCGAAAAAAGACTCCGGCAAAAAAAGCCCGGCTGACCGCCATCATCATTCTCGGCCCAAAAACTGCCGGAGCAGTTCTACCACCAGGGCTCCGGCAAACATGGGAGCGGCGCCGATGGAATATTGCACCCAGGCGTAATAATGGATATTCGCAAACATCGTCTCACCATTAAAATGGTAATAGGCGATATTGGCCGAAATAAAATAAATCAAGGTCATGAGTGCCGCGAAAATGATTGCTTTGATGATCTTTAAAATCATGCGCCCCCCTTGGCTGGTTTGAATTTGGTGATTGGTGAAACAGCTTTTTCAAAAAGTTAAAAGCTGTACTTTTTACTTTTATATAAAACGATATTCACTGTCAAGAATTTTTTTTACGATCAACAAAAAAAATATATCATTAAAATTCAATATATTAAGTATATTTAAAATAAAAAGTTGACCTTTCTACTTTTCTTTATTATATTTTCGTTTATTATCACAAATTCAGTAATCTTATGAAAACAAGCTTTTGAACTGTAATCATTGTTCAACAACAAGGGAGGGAGCATGATTTGCGGCCGGACACCTGAGGAATTACTGGAAGACATCAAGCGTTTTCACGGTTTTGTGGCCCCGGGCCTTGTGATAGGCGCTTTTATGATTGACCTCCTCTACGACCATATCGGCCGGGACATCGAGGCGGACGCCATTGTGGAGACCCGGCATTGCCTGCCTGACGCGGTGCAGACATTCACTCCCTGCACCATCGGCAATGGCTGGCTTAAAATCCTTGACCTTGACAAATTTGCCGTCACCATGTATGATCGAAATAATTTCGAGGGGTACAGAACCTGGCTGGATCCGGATAAAGCAAAAGCGCACCCGAATGTTTACAACTGGTTTATGGGACTGGTTCCCAAAAAAGATCTTCCCCGAAGTGTTTTGATGGAGGCTATTTTTGCCGCGGAAAAATCCATCCTGTCCATTAAAAAAGTCAGGGTCACCCGGCATGGAGAGCGTGAGAAAAAAGGAGAGATTCTGATCTGCGAGCAATGCCGTGAGGCTTACTCTGCCTCTCAGGGCGTTCCCTGCCAATTCTGCCAGGGAAATGGATACTACCTGAATATCTCATAGGAGCCTTGGACCATGACCAGCCAGAAAAAAACCGGATCCAACTCAGAAAAGACATCAGGGTTTACCATTAATGAATTGTGCCGCGCTTCGGGCGTGGAGAGCGAGCAGGTCAACCTGTACCTGGAGCGGGGGCTCCTGCCCAGCCCGCAGCAAGCGGATGACGGAACCTGTTACTACGATGAAAGCTGCGTCAATCTCATAAAACTTATCAGCAATTTCCACGTCAAATATGAACTCCCCCTGAACATGATGAAGCAGGTCATTGATGAAGTCGGACACGATCAGGCGTATCTCATCGGAAACGAGCTGGAGGATAAGCTGAACCAGGCCAAACAGATACCCTGGTTTGAAACCATCGGTGATATCAACCAGGAAGCCGCCCCCCTGACCCGGGAGGAACTTATCGAAGCGGCCGACATCCCCCCGGAAGAGCTGGACGAAGCCATCAGCCAGAATCTCATCACTTCGGATGAACAGGGCTGCTTCAATCAAAAAGACCTTGAAGTGGCCACGATCATCGCCGAAATAAATAAGAAAAATGGCGGCAACAGTGAAGTCCTGGCCTCCCTGCTGAAAATGCGGCTGAAGATGACCCAGGTGCTGGTGGAAGAAGAATTTAACGTTTTTCTCAAAAACATTTTAAACAATAATATCTCGGTGGAAGACGCCAACGAGCTGGCTATGAAATCATTCGATCTGCTGGTGGATCTGTTTCCCAAGTGCTACTGGCAGCTGCTTAACAAAAAGATTGAACACCTGCTGACAACCTGACCGGGCCGCCTGAAAAACAGTCAGCAGGCCCCAACCCCCGCTCCGATCAAACCCGGCCTCACCGGCAACTCCCCCGCAGATTGACAGCGCTCCGGCCTGATCGCCCCCTGATCATCCCCTGATCGCCCCTGATCACCCGGATATCTCATGGAATATTCGGGATAGCGGCAACCTTATTACTGCTTGCCGTCTTCCAGCCTGCCGCCCTCTTCTTCCTGCTTTACTTCCCCCGTGGCGTTTTTGAAATTCTGGATCCCCTTGCCCAGTCCGGAACCGATCTCGGGTATTTTTTTGGCCCCGAAAACTATCACGACGATTACAAGCAAAACAAGTAATTCCGGCATTCCGATTCCAAACATAGCCCACCTCCTGATATTGATAATTTTTTTCGGTTTTGCCAAACTATTGACATGTCTGTTGAGGCGACTTTTACGAAGCCGTCAATTTTTTATTATATTTCAATTTTTAAAAATAAGAAATGTTCTTTTTTGCGGTCTGCCAGGCCGGAGATTTCTCACGATCTAACCCGGATATTTCACGAGTCGATTTGGGCGCAGCTGCAAGGCGCAGGACACGAAG
>JAWOCW010000185.1:0-3181 GCA_046483615.1 Desulfosudaceae bacterium | reverse complement strand
CCGGTCAGAAACGGCAGCAGGCCGCCCATCAGGCAGGATTCGCCGAACCCTTCAAACACGGACATAATCGGCGCTTTATAATCATAGCACAGGGCCTGGATAATATGGGTGATGTGCACCCCGTTGCCGAAGACCAGGACGGTGTCCGGTTCCAGCAGCGCCTGGTGCAGGGGGGACGCCACCAGACCGATTCGTTCTCTGGCCCTGGCCAGCCTGGCCTCTCCATCAGATCCCCGGAACAGATGATTAAAGCCGTTGATGCGGTTGGTTTCCGCTTCCCGGCTTTTATGCCAGCCCTGGGTGACCTGGCTTTCGATAAATTCCTCATCGGTCACATCCACCCATTTATGCCCGGCGGATCCGGGCACACAGAAATTTTCCTCGGCCGTGATAGCCACATGAGCGCCCCAGGAACGGGCGTAGGTGAAGGTCTGGCAGATGGACATCTTCTGGCCCATGGCCGAGGGCCGCGTGGCTTCGGCCGGGATTTCATCCTCGCTCTTGATGTAGGTGATGGCCACGGGGTAGGTCGGCAGATGCAGCTTGTCGTACAATTTCTGCCCCAGACTTTGATATTCTTTGAGATCCATGGCGTTCTCCTTATAAATAATAAAATATTGACTTTGCACGACCGTGTAAATAGATTGGAATAATCAGCCGCAAATGTCAAGATATAATTACACGGTCGTCTAACCGGATATTCCCTGAAATCCGGAGGCGGAACAAATGCCCGATCAAACAGTTAAACACCTGTATATAAAATGAAAAAAGAAAAAAATCCCAATCAGAAAAAAGATCACCAGAACGGTTTGCCCCCTAAAAGAGGCGATGACACCCGGCAGAGGATCCTGGCGGCCGCCCGGGAGGTCTTTGCCGCCCATCCCTACAATGCCGCCAGCATCCGCATGATCGCCGCCCAGGGAGGGTTTTACCACGGCCTGATCCGCTACCATTTTCCCAATAAAGCCAGGATTTTTGAAGCGGTGGTGAGCGAGGCCTGCCGCGCGCTTTATAATGCCAATCAAAAGTGGTTACTGGAGATATCGGCCTCTGCCCCGGACCAGGCGCTTTCCACCTACCTGGACCGGTTAATCGAATTTTCTCAACAACACCGCGAGGTCTTCCGCATCATTATCAACAATCTCTCCCACAATGACCCGCTGACCTTACCGGGATACCAGCACCTGGTCAGCCTTCTTTCCGACACCCAGCAGGATTTTGAAAAAACCTTTCCAGGATTGTTCGCGAGCAAAGATACCGGCCGTTTCCTGACCTGCCTGAACGCGCTGACCATTAATTTTCTGGGGGCGGGCTCGATCGAAGCGACAACCATGGGGTTTTCCGAACAGAATGACGAATACCTGCAATGGGTCAAACAGACCTTGTTTTTTGTCTTTCTGCCGGTCCTGGAAAAATCCCGGCAGGAATCATCATAGCCCGGATATTTCACCGGATATTTCACGAGTCGATTGGGGCGCCAAGACAAGGCGGCCGCAGGATAAATTTTTTGATATAAAATTGTCTTCCCTTGCATCTTACCCATCCTGAAATATAATAATCAAAATATGCGTATTTTCCAAAACCTCATGATTCTGGTGCTGACCCTGTTTTTCTCTTTGTCGCCGGCCGCGTCGACTGAGCGAAAGAAATCTCAGGACTACCGAACTTTCACCCTCTATCTTGAAAACGACTTGTTCAGCGGTAGCGGTAACGATCGGCAATATACCAATGGAATCAAACTGACGCTTATTTCCCGGGAGCTGGAGAGATTCCTGAATGATCCGCTCATACCCGGCTGGGGGCGGGCGTTCATCGAAGGCCTGCCCATCGGCAACCGGCCCGGTGACCAGCGCAGAATTTCCTTTTCCTTAGGTCAGAGCATATACACGCCCGATGATATTAAAACTTCCAAACTGATAACCGATGACCGCCCCTACGCCGGCCTGACCTACCTGGTCATCGCGCTGCACGGTAAAAACATTAACCGCAAAGACAACCTGGAATTCGACCTGGGCGTTGTCGGCCCCCATTCCTATGCCGAGAAAACCCAGAATCTCGTTCATGAAATCGTCGGATCTCCGAAGCCTATGGGCTGGGAGCACCAACTGGCGGATGAACCGATCGTCAATCTCTTCTACGAACGCAAATGGCGTTTCCGGCAACTGGATCTGGGAGGTGATTGGAGCGCCGACTTTATCCCATACCTGGGAGGCTCGGTCGGTAATGCCTGGACCGGTCTCAACCTGGGCGGGCAGGTACGCCTGGGATGGCACCTGCCCAACGATTTCGGCACCTTCTTTATCCGCCCCGGATCCGACAACAACTCCCCCTTAGATGAGAGCGACCCGCGGCTGGCCGAAACTTATCACCGCAGGGGAGCGCATATTTTTGCCGGTCTGGAAGGCAGCTATGTGGCCAGAAACATCCTGCTCGACGGGAACACCTTTTGCGACAGCCACAGCGTCAACAAAAAACCACTGCTGGGTCATTTCATAATCGGTTTCGGCCTCTTTTTTGAACGTTTCAAAATAAGCTACGCTTACGTCTTTCAGACCAAAGCCTTTGATAATCAACAGGAAGGGCAGCTTTATGGTTCGGTAACCCTTTCTTATTCCTTTTAGGTGATTGTCGTACTCCATATCTGTAGATCCCAACATTAAAGTGGCTTAACCGGGCATCAGATTCTCTAAATAAATTGACATATTCTTGGGATTATTGCATTAAAGTGGACAGGTAAGGGTAGCCGTTAATTAAAAATAAGAGGCGATGGGTCCTTGTAGGGATAAACCCCATCGCCTCAACCAAAAAAACGGTGAGTCTATGATAATTTTTGTTCGCGTAAATCTCAAGAAAATTTTTAAAAAAAAGAGCAATACAACTGGCCCAAGCCGGACGCGTGCCCCCGGTGCCAATCCCATCGTGTCTGGGGGCACGGTTTTGTTCCCCGGTATTTTGACGGATTTTCTTACGCGCTGTTAATGCGCCGCTATCGCTGTCCCGACTGCGGCGTTGTCATCACCATGCGCCCCCGAAATTATCTTCCCCGCTTTCAGGCGCCGTTATCTGCCATTTTCAAAAGTTTAAACAACAAACATTATAAAGATCGCTGGTTGACCGTCCTCGGCCTGACCCGTCAGCAATTTTGGTGGAAGGCCTTTCAGCGTCGGATTGCGGCGGTCTG
>JAWOCW010000148.1:0-6332 GCA_046483615.1 Desulfosudaceae bacterium | reverse complement strand
AACAACGGTATAATAACCAAATAAGAAAGAGAAATTCCCAATTTTTCAGACGATGATTACCAGGCGTATATTAACCCGGATATTTAAAAGTTGGTGTTGACATCATCCGGATCGCTGGAAGGCTCGGCAAACAGGTAGCCCTGGCCGTAGCGGACCTTCAGTTTCTTGAGGGTCTCGTATTCCTCTTTGGTTTCGATGCCCTCGACAATGACCTGGGAGTTGATGTTGTGGCTCAGGTTGACCAGGGCCTTGACAATCTCCTGCTTCATGAAACTTTTGTCGATGTCCTTGACAAAGGACATGTCTATTTTCATGTAGCCGGGATTGAGTTCCATGATTCGTTCCAAATCGGAGTAGCCCGTGCCCATGTCATCGCCGGCATGGACGATGCCGATATCGGTATAATCCTGCATTGATCCCCGAAACAGGTCGTAATTATCGATGGCCAGTTTTTCGCTGATCTCAAAAACCACGTTTTCAGGTTTTATCTCTATGTCTTCCAGCAGCTCCTTGAGGTAAATACCCCGAAATTCGGGGTCATGGATGGTCATGCTGAGGGTGTTGACAAAGAATTTCCGGTCGGTGTCCATCTCCCGGACCCGCTCAAAGGCTTTTTTACGGCAGGCGCGGTCCAGTTCAAAGGAGAGACCGCATTCGGCGGCCATGAGAAACAACAGGGTCGGGCTGTGAAATTCGGTGCCCACCGGCCCCCGGGTAAGGGCTTCGTAACCGATAATTTCGAGGGTCTCCAGCTCCAGGATGGGCTGGAAAACGGTTTGCAAATCCTGCTCGATAATGATTTTCTGAAGCCCGTAGCGGCTGACATAGCCGCGCTTGGCGGCCATGAAGTCGCCCATCTTCTTGGAGTTTCTCACCAGTTGCCGGATCAGCCGCATGTTGTTGACCATGGGATTTTTTATTTCCAGGGCGTATCCGATATTGGGCCGGGCGTATTTTTTGAGGTAGGGATACAGCATTTCAAACACTTCCTGCTCCAGGGAGATGCGGATTCGCTCGGCGATGTCTTCCAGGTGGTAGACCAGCTTGGTTTTGTCTTCCCGGGGAGCGGACAGGAAAATAACAAAGGTGTCGGGATCGTAGAGGTCCACCACGAAGATATCATGCCCCCGGAATTCCTTGTCCTTGATGTTTTTTAATATGTCGGTGATCCGGGTAAGCAGGAAATTATAGGAATTGCTGCCATAGAGGTACTCAACCTTGCTCAGTTCCTCGATCTGCACGGTGATGCAGGCCATATACTGGAGCTCCAGCAGGATCTTCTCCACCCGCTCGTATTCCTTGATAACGGTGGGTAACTCCAGCTCCCGGTCAAAATAAAAGCCTTCGTGAATGCGGACCTCGATTTCGTCCCGCTTGTCATTATCGGATTTTGTCATCATGTTCCTTGTTTCGGTTGGCGGTTAGCAGGTATCACAGAAAATTTTTCATAATATAATATAAAAAAAAAGTCATGTACAGATGTCTCATGAAATATTCGGGTTAACCCGGATATTTCATCAATTCTTTTGATATAAATTTGCCTTTATTCCGCAAATCTCAAATGACAATTTGTAATTTGAGAAGCAGGTAAAAAATATCATAAAATATTGAAATCTTGGTATAAAGAAGTATTTGTCAAAAAAATTCATGAAATATCCGGGTTAAAGCCTTTTTCGTCCAGAAAATTATACCAGGCGGCGCCCCGGCGACGGTTGTTGAAGATGAGCCAGTGGCCGCCGGTCAGAAAATGGCAGCGGGAGAGCTGCCACTGCCGGCACAGTTTCCGGGTATGGTGGGAGGGACAGAGCTTGTCTCCCCGGGCGGCAATGACCAGGATATCGTCGCTGTCAATCCGGGGAGACAGGTTGAGCGGAGAATGAAACTCCCATACCCGGCGGATCTTCTCAGCCAGGTCAGCCTCAATGGAATAGGGCAATTTGACGTCATCCGGGCCGAAGGGGGCGGAAAAGTTAATGGCCGGCACCATCAGGGCCGAAAATTCCGGCCGGTCGGACAGGCCGGCGAACAGGGCGGCGTTGTAGCCTCCCAGGCTGGCGCCGATCAGGCCGATCCGCTCCGCTCCCAGATCCGTCAGAATATGGGTGGTGGCGGCCAGGTCGTGCATGGCCTGGCCCAGGCATTCGGCGGTCATGGCGACGTTGTCCGGCTGCAGAAAGATGCCGCGCTCGGCCCGGGCGGCCGGCGCCCGCCGCCAGTGAAAGGGGGTCACAAAAAGGGCGGCGTCCAGGCCCCGTTCAAACAGTTTGCGGATATTAAACATCCGCTCGGCCTGGCCGGGTTCGCCCAGCATGTAACCGTGCAGGCACAAGACGGTGGGGCGGGGATGGTCGCCGTGGGTCCAGCGGACCAGGTAGCCGGTGCGGTTTTCCTGACAGGCCAGGCAGCGGTCCCTGATGACGGGATTGCGCGGCACATATTCGCTGGGATATGTCCACAGCTGGTATTTGCCCTGGTGATATGGTCTTTCTTCGGCCAGGCGGTACTTCGGGACCGCGTCCGGCAGGGTGAAAAAGGTTTCCGGCTCATCCGTGAAGCCGTTGTCAATGTAAAAATTCACGGCCGCTTCATATTCCTCCCGATCCAGGACATGGGCCCGGGACTTGAACGGCATAAGCAGCCGCGGCACTGTCAGAAACAGGTTGTCAATCAGGCCGCCCCAGAAATCAAGAGCTTTTTTTCGGTTTATTTCCATGCCGGAACTATAAAATACGGCGCCTCTTTTTGTCAATACGCTTAAACCGGGGTATGGCCCGCCGCTGTTTTGTAAAACAATTGTAAAGTCGCGAATAACGCATTGACGCCGGCAGGGATGATGTTATTTTGCAATTAGCATGTTGAAAAAGATTCAGGATAAAGGACAACATTATGAAACTACTGCTTACCTCAGTGTTCGGTCCATTTGGCGTTGATGACGACTTTGGCCGCAAAGAAAATATTATGGAGTTGTTCCATAATCAGGTGACCCGGGAGCAGGGGGTCTTTTCACTACGAATCAACCACCAGAGCGCCGGCTTGTACATGATGGCGGAAAACGTCAGCATTCCGGCCATGGTTCTTGATTTTCCCTCTCGCAAACGCTTTAAGGAAGAACTCAAAAAAGATTACGATTATATCGGTATTTCCTTTATCGTCCCTAATTTTCTGAAAGCCAGAAAAATGGCCGAGCTTATCCGCCGGGAGTCCCCCCGGACGAAAATTATCCTGGGCGGTCATGGCACCAGCATTGAAAATATAGCTCAACTTATCCCCTGCGATCATGTCTGCCGGGGAGAAGGGGTGGCCTTCCTGCGGGAGCTGTTCAATGAAGATGTGGAGGCGCCCATCACGCATCCCATGCTGTATTCCTCATTTAATAAACACATCATGGGCGTTCCCCTGAACAAGGACGGCGGCGTCATCATGACCGGGGTGGGGTGTTCCAACGGCTGCCGTTTCTGTTGCACTACCCACTATTTTCAGAAAAAGTACACCGCTTTTCTGAAGACCGGCCGGGAAATTTACGAAGTCTGTGAACGAATGGAAAAAGAGTTGAAAGTGAAGGATTTTTTCATCATGGATGAAAATTTTCTAAAATCCGAGGACCGGGCCCGGGAGCTGTTGGCTGAAATGGAGAAGAACGGGAAAAGCTATTCCTTTAACATCTTCTCCTCGGCCGAAGCCGTCACCCGGATGGGCATTGATTTTTTACTCCGGCTGGGCGTCAGTTTCCTGTGGATGGGCGCGGAGTCAAAAAAAGATATTTATGAGAAAAATATCGGCATTGATTTTAAAACCCTGGTTAAAGATCTTCGCGATCACGGGGTGTCAGTGCTGGCGTCCGGTATCCTGTTTTTGGAACATCATGATAAAGAGACTATTCACGAGGATATTGATTACCTGACCGGGTTGAACGCCGATCTGGTTCAGTTCATGCAGCTGGGCCCCCTTCCCGGCACCAGGCTTTTCCAGGATTACGAAAAACGGGGACATCTCAGAAAGGATATTCCTTTTGAGGAATGGCACGGTCAGCATCAGATCTGGTTTACCCATCCGCATTTTACCGGCGAGGAATCAGCTGCTTATCTGAAGCAGGCTTTTGTGCGGGATTTTGAGCGCAACGGCCCTTCCATTTTAAGAATAATGGATACCACCATCCGTGGCGTCATGGCTACCCGTCATCATAAGACGGGATTTATGAACTTGCGGCATCAGGAAAAAGTGAGCCGGGCCGCCTACATGCAGCCCATGCTGAAAGCCTTGTACCGGCACGCCCCGGATAACCATGCCCGGCAGCTGGCCGGGGACGTCCGGGACAGGTATGAAGCCTTTTTCGGTAAGCCGACCTGGTCGATCCGCTTGAAAAGTAAAGCGGTTCAAGCTCTGGTTCTGGTCGAAAAAATTCGTCAAAAGCTGGTTCACAACAATCTGCGGCAGCCCTATACCATTAACACGCCGTTCCGGATGATTCCTGAAAAGTCGGCCGTGTTCAACCTGCGGCTGAAGGCCAGAACCTGGCTGGAACTGCGCCGTCATCACTTAAGATGGGAAGCTCCGCTGGTGCCGGTCAATTTGCTCCTCGGCGGTGTTCTGAACAGTGAATTGATCAGAGCCCTGGCTTCGTACATGGGTAAGATGGTCAGGTAGTCGGGGCGTTTGAGCGGATTCCTTCCCGCCCGGTCATTCCGGATTATTGCCGGGATGGACCAGAATTGAAATTTCGGAGAGTTTAATTTTTTTCAGGTCTGAAAACACTATTGTCCAAAATAAAATTTCAGCGGTCTCGGGGGAAGTGATTTTTTTTGGGGGGCCGGAGTTAAATGGTGATAACCTTATCGGCCAGCTGCATGGCCGTGACGATATCCAGCATGTTGGTGGTCACCCCCACCTTTTTTTGCTCCAGCAGGTCAAAATGGGTCAGGCAGGTGCCGCAGACCAGGATGGTCAGGCCCTCCTGTTCATAGGCCCGGAGGTCGGTCAGCACTTCTGAGTCCGCGGCGGCCAGCTTGACGCCGTTGTTGACCAGGACCAGCCGCCACAGTTCCTCGCCCATTTCTTTTATGGTGCGCAGGAAGCTGAGCATCAGCTTGCGACCCAGCTCATCGTCGCCGGAACCCAGGCGGTCGCTGGCGCACATGATCAGGATTTTTCGATGATCGGCCGGAGCATCGGCCACAGTTAAAGGCTGATCCGCCGCGACCGCCTCCCGGTAGCCGGTAAGGTGATAATCGTCTCCCTGTTGTTCCAGGCTTACCGTGAATCCCTGTGATTCTAAAAAGCGCTGCACGTTTTGACGGGCGGCCTCATTATCCACCACCACGGTCACGGTTTTTTTCTGTTCGTCTTCCAACGCGGCTCTGGTCTGTAATACCGGGGCGGGGCAGGCCAGCCCCCGGGCGTCTATCTCTGTCATGGCTCTCCTTTCATTGTTGAATCAAGCCCCGGCTTTTTATTAAACAGCCAGATTTAGTGTTAAGTTTTAAGTGATTAAGTGTTAAGTAAAATCAAGAATTTATTTTTAAATTTGTTTGTCGGTTTTAGAAGGTTCCGGACTTTTGACGATATTTAACAATATATTTTCTTTTAATCGAATCGTCAAATACCATCCGGCTCCGGCCTGGTTCTGATATGGTCCTGAAAAGATTGTTATGGTTTGTTTTTATGTGCTAAATATGATAATAAAATATATATTATAAATTCGTAAAAAAGGTTAATATCCGTGTCGCGTCGCGTTTCCCGGAAATTCACGTTCCGCCGGGCACTCCACCTTCCCCGGAGTCCGGCGCGCCCGGAGTTAAGATGATTTTGAATTTTTCTTTTTACGAAATTTATGAGGTTATTAAGAGCGATTTCATATCGGTGTTTTGAAGTTTATGTTGTGATGATTTTTTACGGGAAATATATAATTTAAATTCCATGTCCCTTTTATTTACTTATCTTTCGTTCGCCCTGGGTGTTTCTTTCCTGTGCTCCGTCCTGGAAGCGGTTGTCTTGAGCATTCCCCTTTCTTATATTACCCTGAGAATTGAGGAAAAGTCCCCTTTGAGCAAAGATCTGATCCGGTTGCGCGATGATATCGATCAGCCCATTTCAGCCATTCTGACTCTGAACACTTTCGCGCATACTCTGGGCGCGGCCGGCGTCGGCGCTCAGGCCCAGATTATCTGGGGTGAGACCTACCTGACCCTGATCTCCGTAGTCCTGACCCTGTTGATCCTGTTTATTTCGGAAATAATCCCGAAAACCCTGGGGGCCAGCTACTGGCGTGAGCTGACCCCTTTTGCCCTGCGTATAACGCGGTGGCTGGTCTATCTTCTTTATCCGGTCGTTCTGAC
>JAWOCW010000107.1:0-7841 GCA_046483615.1 Desulfosudaceae bacterium | reverse complement strand
CTTTACCGGCTGAACTATTTTGAGAACGTCAACGTCGATACCGTGGAAAAACCGGATCAGAACGCCATTGATCTTAAAATCGACGTCACTGAAAAACCCACCGGGGAATTTTCGTTCGGCGGCGGGTACAGCAGCATTGAAAACGCTTTTGCCACGGCCTCCATATCCCAGAACAACCTCTTCGGCCGGGGCCAGAGAATCAGCCTGCAAGCGGAAATCGGCGGGACGACCACCCAGTACCGGCTGAGTTTTACCGAACCCTGGTTGTTTGATATTCCCCTTTCCGCCGGCATTGACCTGTACGACTGGGAAATAGATTATGATTCTTACGATAAAAAAGCCACCGGCGGAGGCCTTAGGTTCGGATACCCCGTGTTTGAAAACACTCGTCTTTATCTGTCCAATACTTATGAGGTCAATAAGATCACCAATATCTCGAACTGGGCGCCTTTCTCCATCATGAACCTCGAAGAAGGTCTGAAAGAAAAAAGCGTTCTCAGCAGTGTCTCCCTGTCTTTGGTCTATGACAGCCGGAACCGGGCTATCAATCCCAGCCGGGGCTTCAAGCATGTTCTCACGACGGAAAAAGCCGGCGGTATCTTTGGCGGCGACGTGGAGTATACCAAGTATACCGCGGAAACCGGCTGGTATCATCCCCTGTTCTGGAAATTGATCGGCTTTGTCCACTCCGAGGGCGGTTATGTCGAGGATAACGGTTACTTGCCAGATTATGAGCGTTTTTACCTGGGCGGCATGAATTCGTTGCGGGGATTCGACTGGCATGATATAGCAATTAGAAAGGAATATGTTACTCCCTACGGCGTCTATATTAATGACGAAGGCGGCAACAAATACGTCCAGTTCAATGCCGAGCTTCGTTTCCCCTTGTTTGATGAAAAAATCGGCCTGGTTGGCTTGTTTTTTTACGATACCGGTAATGTCTATGAGGAAGGCGAGAGCATCGACCTGGGCGGTTTACGGGAAAGCGCCGGCTTCGGGGTCCGGTGGTACTCTCCCATGGGGCCGATTCGACTGGAAAGAGGTTATATTCTTGATCCCCGGGAGGGTGAAGATTCCAGCGGACGCTGGGAGTTCACCATGGGAACCGCATTTTAATCAAGGAGAGTGTTTATCATGAAAAAATTTATCAAAACCACCATACCGTCACTGATGGGGATACTGGGTTTGATCCTGGCGGCGGGCCTGACCGCCAACGCCGCCGACGTGGCCAAGATCGGCGTTATTAATTTTCAGCAGTTTTTGATGGAGTCGGATATCGGCAAGGAAGCCCAGGCTAAAATCGAAAGTGAAGGCACCAAGATGGAATCCGAGCTGAAATCCCAGGGAGACCAGATAGAAGAATTGCGCGGTAGCATGGAACGTGATGCCATGATTATGAGCGATGCCAAGCGGGAAGAAAAAATGCGGGAGTATCGTATAAAAATAAATGATTTAAAAGAATTGCAGGAAAAATATAAGACCAGCTTCAGGGAGCTGGAGCAACGCCTGATTGCCAGAATCCAGGAAAAATCCCTGTCCCTGGCTGAGGAACTGGGAAAAAAAGAGGGGTATCTGTTGCTCATAGAAAGAGGGGCGGCCATCTACTACCCCGAGGCCATTGACGTGACTGACAAGCTGATTGAGATGGCCAATTCCAAGGGACTTTCCCTGGATGATGTCCAATCCGGGCAGAACGAGAACTAAACCGGTTTTTCCGTATGGAACTGACCTTACAGGAAATCTCGGCTACGGTTGAAGGCGTGGTTCGGGGTGAGGCGCGAAAAGTTATTACCGGCGTGGCTCCCTTTGAACAGGCCGGACCGGATGAAATTACCCTGGCTGGTAATGAGGGCTTGCTGGCCCGCCTGGAAGAGACCGGGGCCGGGGCGGTGATCGTGCCGGCCGACTGGGAACCTTCCGACGGTAAGGATATCTCGACTAATCTGCTGGCAGTGGCCAAGCCGCGGGTGGTCTTCGCCAAACTCATCAAGCAGTTCGCGCCGACCGACCGGCATCAACCGGGAATCAGCGAGCAGGCCAGTATTGGTGAGTCTTTTGCCTGTGGCCGGGAAGTCTCTATCTATCCCGGCGTGGTTATTGCCGAGGGCGTTACTCTGGGGGATCGGGTAGTGCTGCATGCCGGCGTGGTGGTGGAAGCTGATGTCCGCATTGGTGATGACGTGGAGATCCACGCCGGAGCCGCCGTTCTTCGTGGTTGTCTCATCGGTAATCGGGTGACCATCCAGGCCGGGTCGGTCATCGGCAGTGACGGCTTCGGGTTTTTTCCGGACGATGACCGGCATATCAAAATTACCCATACCGGCATCGTTCAGATCGACGATGACGTGGAAATCGGTGCCAACAATACCATTGATCGGGGCACTTTTGACAGAACCTGGATAAAGCAGGGCGTCAAAACAGACAACCTGGTTCATATCGCGCATAATGTTATCATCGGCGAAAATACCCTGATCGTGGCCCAGGCCGGCATCGCCGGCAGCGTCCGTATCGGCAGGAGTGTGATTCTGGCCGGTCAGGCCGGGATTTCCCAGCATCTTCAGATCGGAGATCAGGCCGTCATCGGCCCCCAGGCCGGGATAGTTAAATCGGTTGCTTCCGGAGAAGTGGTCTCCGGAACACCGGGCATGGCCCACAAATTATGGTTAAGGGCGCAGAGTATCGTGGCCCGGCTGCCCGAGCTGAAGCAATCCTTGAAAGCGGTTGAAAAAAGGCTGGCCGCCCTGGAAGCCGCCATGGAGAAACACCGCGATGGACCTCATTGACATTAAAAAAATCCTTGAAATCCTGCCCCAGCGCTATCCTTTTATCATGATAGACCGGGTGCTGGAGGTAGTGCCGGGAGAAAGCCTGACCGCCGTAAAAAATGTGTCAGCGGGGGAATCCTGGATGGCGGGCCATTTTCCGGAGGATCCGGTCATGCCCGGGGTGCTGATCGTGGAAGCCATGTGCCAGGCCGGCGGCGTGCTGGTAAACCTTGGGGATGTCTTCGGAGAGAAGCGTCCGGCCAGGTATCTGACCGGACTGGACCGGGTCAGATTTCGGAAAAAGGTGCTGCCGGGCGATCAACTCCTCATCAATGTCAGAATTGTCAAAAAGAAATTGAATATGATCAAAATAGATGCCGCTGCCACGGTGGACGGAAGCAAAGTTGCCGAAGCGCAGATCATGGCCAGCATGGGAGACAGCAGTGATACATCCAACAGCGATAATTGATCCGGCCGCTGAAATTGAAAATGATGTGCAGATCGGACCATATAGCTATATCGGCCAGGAAGTTTTTATCGGCGCCGGATCGGTTATTGATTCTCACGTGGTTATTCAGCCTTATAGCAGTATCGGTCCGGATTGTCACATATTTCAGTTCGCTTCCGTGGGCGCCCCGCCCCAGTCGCTGAAATTTTCCGGTGAGAAATCTTATGTTAAAATCGGCCGCGGATGCCAGGTCCGGGAATTTGTTACCATTCACCGGGGGACGGAATCCGGGGGCGGTATCACTGAAATCGGCGAGAACTGCCTGCTCATGGCCTACACCCATATCGCCCATGACTGCCGCGTCGGAGACAAGGTGGTTTTTGCCAACAATGCCACCCTGGCCGGCCACATCAGGGTTGATAATTACGCCACCATCGGCGGGTTGGTGGCTGTTCATCAATTCGTAAATATCGGCCGGTACGCTTTTATCGGAGGTAAATCAGCGGTTGTCAAAGATGTCCCGCCTTATGTTATCGCCGCCGGGGATCGGGCCAGGTTGTACGGCCTTAACAGCGTGGGACTGAAACGAAACAATTTTTCTCAGAACGCTTTGACTTCGCTGAAAAAAGCCTATCGTATTATTTTCCGCATCGGCCTGACCTTGAACGAAGCCATTGAAAGGGCTTACGCGGAAGTCGAACAGACACCGGAGGTTGTTCATTTTCTGGACTTTATTAAAACTTCCAGCCGGGGCATTACCCGTTAAAACAACGATCTGGAAACAATTATGAATATCGGTTTGATCGCCGGCGGCGGTCGCTTCCCGTTATTGTTCGCGGACGCGGCCAAAGCCAAAGGTTACACGGTTTACGCGGTGGCTTATCGGAACGCCGCCGATCCGGACATAGCCAACCGGGTCCAGCAGGTGGAATGGCTTCATCTGGGCGAGATAGAACGTTTGATAGCCTTTTTCCGGGATCACCAGGTCACGGAAACCGTGGTTATGGGCGCCATAGAGAAAACCGTCATGTTTACCGATATCAAACCGGATCAAAAGGCTTTGGCGATGATCAGCCGGATGACGGAAACTCATGACGACCAGCTTTTGCGTTGTTTCGCCGAAGAACTGGAAGCCCACAAGCTCCAGGTCCGGGCTTCCACTTTTATCCTGCCGGAGCTGCTGGCCGCGGAAGGCGTCTGGACCACCGGCCGGCCGGATGAGGAACGGAACCGCGATATTGCCATCGGCTGGAAAGTGGCCAAGGCTATTGGCAAGCTGGACGTGGGTCAGTGCGTGGTGGTGGAAAAGGGATCGGTGCTGGCCGTGGAAGGAATAGACGGCACTGATGCCACTATTCTGCGGGGAGGCAGCCTGGGAGGCGGCAACGCCGTGGTGGTCAAGGTGTGCAAGCCCCAGCAGGATTTGCGGTTTGATATCCCCTCGGTGGGGGCGCGGACCATTGACAGCATGAGTCAGGCCGGCGCCCGGACCCTGGCCGTGGAAGCCGGCAAAACCGTGGTTTTTGATAAGCGGGAAATGATTGAACTGGCTGAGAAAGCCGGCATCAGTATTGTCGCCCGGAAGGAAGAGTGATGCGAAACATCAGGGTAGGTGTTATCGGTACCGGTTACCTGGGGAAATTTCACGCTGAAAAATACGCTCATATGCCGGGAGCCGAGCTGGTCGGAGTGGTTGACACGGACCAGGCGGCCGCGGAAGCGGTGGCCGACCGGCTGAAAGTGACGGCCTGCACAGATTATCGGGACCTTCTCGACCAGGTGGAGGCTGTCAGCATTGTGGTGCCGACGCCCGGGCATTTTCCCATCGCCAGGGACTGCCTGGAAAATGATATCGATGTCCTGGTGGAAAAACCGATGACCACTACCCTGGCTGAAGCGGAAAGTCTCATTGAAACAGCTGAAGCCCGGGGTAAAATTCTGCAGGTAGGCCATCTGGAACGTTTTAACCCGGCCGTTCATCCCTTGAAAGGAATTGTCAGCCGGCCGCTTTTTATTGAATCGCATCGGCTGAGTCTTTACAATGAACGCGGGACCGACGTCAGCGTGGTGCTGGATCTCATGATTCATGATATTGATATCATACTTAATTTTGTCAAATCCGGGGTTAAAATGATCCGGGCGGCCGGTCTTTCGGTCATATCCGAGCATGTTGATATCGCCAACGCCCGCCTGGAGTTTGACAGCGGCTGTGTTGCCAATGTCACCGCCAGCCGGATTTCCAACCGGAATGAACGCAAACTGCGCCTGTTTCAAAAAGATTCTTATATTTCAGTTGATTTCGGTAACAGTGAGATAACCGTGATTGACAAGTCCGGCCATGACGGCGGCGGTCCCATCCCGGGTCTGAGCACCCGCCACCTTTCCTTTACGCGCTGGGACGCCCTGGAGCAGGAATTAACCGCTTTTGTCAATTGTGTGCGGACTCGCAGTCGACCCGAAGTGTCGGGTCAGGAAGGACGCCAGGCCCTGCGAATCGCCCTGGAAGTGATGGACCAGATACACCAGACGGAGAAGATGGTTGAGCAGTCAAGAGCCGACCAAACCGGGCGCCCTCGCGAATAAATGCGTCATGATCGTGGCCGGTGAAGCCTCCGGCGATCTCCACGGCGCCAATTTGATTCGCAGTATGCGCGCAAAATCAGACACTTTCTTTTTTTGTGGTGTCGGCGGCCAGGCCATGCGCCGGGCCGGTGCCAAACTGGTGGTGGACGCTGATAAACTGTCCGTGGTCGGCATCACCGAAGTTCTGATAAAATTGCCGGCTATCTGGTCTGGTTTGTCGGTCGTCAAGAAAATCATCCGATCCGGTCTGCCGGATCTGCTGGTCCTGATCGATTTTCCGGACTTTAATTTAAGATTGGCCGCTGTCGCCAAAAAAGCCGGTATCCCGGTCTTTTATTATATCACGCCCCAGGTATGGGCCTGGCGCAAGCGGCGCGTTCATCAGATCCGCCGACTGGTCGACCACGCGGCGGTTATTCTGCCGTTTGAAGAGTCTTTTTTTAAACAATACCAGGTGCCGGTAACCTATGTGGGACACCCCCTGCTGGATGCCGGTTACGAGCGATTGCCGGCAGCCCGGCCAGATCAGGCCATTCCGGTTAATGTCATCGGAATTCTGCCCGGTTCCAGGAGCCGCGAGGTTAAGCGTCATCTGCCGCTGATGCTGGCGGCGGCGGTGCGGATCAGCTCCGCCAGGGCTCCGGTCTCCTTTCTGGTCTCGTGCGCTCCTTCCGTGCCCCAGGCGGTTTTTTCAGAGATCGCGGAACCTTTTTCAGGCCGGTTAAGGCTGGAATTTGTGTTTGAAAGCGTCTCGACCGTGTTTGAGAAATCCACCCTGGTGATGGCCGTGTCCGGCACGGTTACCCTTGAAGCGGCCCTTTCGGAAACGCCCCTGCTGGTTGTTTACCGGGTTTCGACGGTCAGCTACTGGTTGGCCAGGGCGCTGATCCGCCTGGATTATATCAGCCTGGTCAACTTGATTGCCGGCCGCCAGATCGTGCCGGAACTGCTGCAGTCCGCGGCTTCTTCCGAGAATATCGCCCGCCGGATCGGCGAACTTCTGGATGATCCGGAGAGATTGCGAACCATGCGCCATGAGCTCCGGGAAGTCCGGGAAAAACTCGGGCGGGGCGGAGCTTCCGGCCGCGCGGCTGATATCGCCGTGGGCTTTTTATAAAGAACTTTCCCGTTGGTCAGATATTGACAAAACGGATGAACTTGAAAGGGTTGTCAGGCTTATGCCCATATTTACCATCAAAGGCAGATACCGCGATCTGCTGACTTATATCAGGGCCAACCGTTTCCGGCTGTATCTGGCCATCGCCTGCATGTTAATGACGGCCGCCACCACGGCCGCCCTGGCCTACCTTATCAAGCCGGCCATTGACGATATTTTCATCACCAAGGACAAGGTCATGCTGCGCCTGGTTCCCCTGGCGGTGCTGGGAGTATCGCTCTTGCGCGGTCTGGGCATGTACGGCCAGGAATACTTCATGGGGCGGGTGGCCCAGGGAGTCATCCGGCAATTCCGGGACCAGCTTTATGAAAAAATTTCAGATCTGCCGCTGGCTTTTTTTCATAAGGAGAAGACCGGGGTCCTCATGTCCCGCATTACCAATGACGTCAATCTCATTAAAATGGTGGTCTCCCACGTGGTTACCTCCATGGCCCGGGATCTGTGCACGGTGATTTTTCTGCTGGCCCTGATTTTTTACCAGATCTGGGAGATGGCCGTGGTGGCTTTTCTGGTATTGCCGGTGGCTCTTTATCCCATCGTCCTGATTGGCCGCAAGGTTCGCCGGGTTTCAACGGGTTGCCAGGAAGCGGTGGCCGACATGAATAATTTTCTCCACGAAACCTTTATCGGCAACAAGATCGTCAAGGCCTTCGGCATGGAGGATTACGAAAAAGACCGTTTTTATAAAAAATCATATTTCCTGTTTTCCCTGGAAATGAAGAGCATCGTGGTGCGGGCCCTGTCTTCACCGATCATGGAATTTCTGGCGGGCCTGGGCATCGCTTTTGTCATCTGGCTGGGCGGCTCCCGGGTTATCAGTGGCGCTTACACCACCGGTACTTTTATCTCATTTCTGGCCGCGGTCATG
>JAWOCW010000034.1:0-9068 GCA_046483615.1 Desulfosudaceae bacterium | reverse complement strand
ATCCCGCTGAAAGTTCCTTCCACATGTGATGGCCAAAAGATTGACAGCCGGTCGCTCCTGCTATATAAATCAAGCCTGACGGAACCTGTTAAATTTCGACTCTGGGCGCGGCCGTGATCTTAACTCCCGCCCCGTGCCTGCCAATAAAAGACACAAGGCTATCATGGAAGAAACCCGGCAAAGACATTTTCTCTTTTTTCTGACCGACCTGGTGATGCTGGCCATCCTGCTGGTTAACCTGTTGTGGATTCTTTTTGACGCCCTTTTCGGGGTTCCCCTGATCCAGTCCGGGCTGGAAAAGATTTCCAGCGGCTTTGTCGAATTTTACCTGCCCGTCCACCGGAATTTTTTCTTTTACGACCTGGCCTTTATCAGCGTTTATCTGACCGAATTCCTGATCCGGTGGATCCTGGCGCTCAAGCGGGACACTTATCACCGCTGGTTCTTCTTCCCTTTTCTGCACTGGTACGACCTGATCGGCTGCATTCCGGTGGGCAGTTTCCGGTTCATCCGTGTTTTACGGATCATATCCATTCTGTACCGGCTCCAGAAGCTCGAATGGATCGATTTCAGGGGCACCCTGCCCTACCGGGTGGCGGCCAAATATTATGATATTATCACCGAGGAAATTTCCGACCGGGTGGTGATCAACGTGCTGGACGGACTCCAATCGGAAATTCAGCGCGGCTCGCCGGCCCTGGAGAAAATCGTCGATCATATTATCAAAGACCGCCAGCCGGAAATGGTCACCTGGTTTGCCCGGAAAATGCAGCATGTGGCCGTTGAGAACTACGGTGATTTCCAGGAAGACATCCGCCAATACGTCCAGCTGCGCGTGCGGGAAGCCGTGGACCGCAACCGGCAACTGAAGGGGATCAAAAGATCGGTGCCGGTGGTCGGCGGCCTGGTCATCAAAAACGCCGAAAGCATTGTCTCTGACGTGGTCTTCCAGGTTCTGAACGGAATGGCCGAAGACATCTCGGAAAAAGACCTGGATCACCTGTTCGACCAGATCGCTGACATCATCCTGGGTTCAATCCTGGTCAAGGGTGAAGATCAGCGTCTCAACCAGGCGGTCATCGAGGCGGTGGTCGAGGCCATTGAAATCGTCAAAGACCAGGTCCGGGTGCAGCAGTGGAAACTGCGGGAAGAAGCTTTCCGGGAAGCCGATCTTAACCTGTAACACGGAGGTCAACCCTCCGGAACAGGACCCAGGAAGAGGAAAAAATGGTTGAAAAAGAAAAAGTTTTGGAACAACTGCGAAAACTGAAAAAACAGATCCAGGATGATCCCCAGGTACGGGAACTGTATGACCTGGACAACGACGGCCGGATCAGCGGTGAAGAATGGGATAAGGCCAGGAAGGAAGTTATCTCTTTTATGAAGGCCAGGGAAGCCATGGAGCGACAACAGTCGCCCTCGCCATCCACCGAAACTCCGGCCGCCGTGGGCGGAGCCGGCCTGGCCCTGGCCGGCGCGGCGGGAGCGGCTGACCATGTCTTCCAGAAAATCAAGAACGATACGGCCGCTCCGGCCGGCTCAGCCCGCTCCGGCGTCGCCGGCACCCTGTTTGACGAACCGGAGATAATTATCGAACAACAGGTCGAGGGCCTGGAGCTGATGACCGATTTCGAAGGGCGCAACAGCTATAAATTTTACAATTCTTCCCAACGGCAACTGGGGCACGCCGAAGAATCCGACACCGGCCTGGCGGGAGCCCTGACCCGGAACATATTCGCCTCCAAGCGTCCCTTTACCATGGGCATCACCGTGTTTAACAGCCCGGAAATAATCTGGCTGAAACGCAAGTTCGAATTTATCTTCAGTCGCGTCCATGTCTCTGATGAGGAGCGGTCACTCGGCAAAGTTCAGCAGCGATTCAGCCTGCTGCACCGCAAATACGAACTCCAGCCCGACTCCGGCGGCCGCGTCCTGACCATCAGCGGGCCGTTGTTCAAGCCCTGGACTTTTTATATCAAAAACGGCAATCAACAAGTGGGCATTATCACCAAAAAATGGTCGGGCTTTCTGAAAGAAGCCTTTACCCGGGCCGATTCCTTTGCCGTGCGTTTTGAAAATCCCGAATTAACCGTGGCGGAACGCAAACTGATCCTGGGCGCGGCCATTGCCATAGACATTGATTATTTTGAACAAAGCCAGAAGTGACGGTCTCGTGAAAAGTCCGGATAGGCAACCATCCGGCAGAGGTTCTGATTATGTTAAAACAGATTGATTTCCAATCCATTGTGGCGGATTTATACGAAGGATTATACGTGGTTGACCTGGAACGCCGCGTTCAATACTGGAACAAGGCGGCGGAAATGCTGACCGGTTTTACGGCTGAAGAAGTCATCGGCTGCCGCTGTTCAGACAACATCCTGATGCATATCGACCAGGCCGGCAACAGTCTCTGCCAAGGGATGTGCCCCCTGGCCGCCACCATGCAGGACAGTCAAACCAGGGAAGCCGAAATATTCTTACACCACAAAACCGGTCACCTGGTACCGGTGCTGGCACGGACCATCCCCCTGCGGGACAAGGCCGGCGACATTATCGGCGGCCTTGAAATCTTTTCCGATGACAGTCCCCGGCAGGCCCTGCGGAAGGAGATCGAGCAGCTTAAACACCTCTCCCTGATTGATGCCCTGACCGAGTTGCCCAACCGGCGTTATATCGAAACCCAGATCACCAATGCCTTGTCTTTGCTGGACCGGATCAACATGCCTTTTGGCGTGATTTTTTTCGACATTGACCATTTCAAACAATTCAATGACAATCACGGCCACCTGGTTGGCGACCAGGCCCTGAAAACAACGGCTGACACCTTTAAACACACCATCCGGTCCTTTGATACCATGGGCCGCTGGGGCGGGGAAGAATTTCTGGGAGTTTTCCCGAAAATGAACCGTCAGGATCTACGCGAAACAGGTGACCGGCTGCGGCAGATGGTCAAGCATTCACAGATAAAACTGAAAAACAAGTCTCTCTGGCTGACCCTGTCCGGCGGCGGCGCCCTGGCCGCCCCCGGTGACACGCGGGAAACCCTGGTGGAAAAGGCTGATGCCGCCATGTATATCAGCAAGCAGCAGGGACGCGACCGGTTTACGATTCAGGAGTGACGGCGGCGGGCCCCTACTTTAAAAACCGGTCCATGATCCATTGCTGGATATCGTCGTCAGCCCGGACCCCGCTGGAAGAAAAAAATTTTTTCAGGTCGACCTCGGCCCGGGCCATGCTTTTATGACCGCCGGCGCTGCCCATTCCTCCGAAAATCTTATTGGCCTTTTTGCCGGCATCCCGGGTAATACCGTTGTTACGCATAATAACCACCAGCGTATTCTCATAAACTCCGGAAACAACGCTCCACTTGACGGTATTGACCCGCATGAAAAAGTCAGCCACCAGCACGCACACATCGGGGTTATTGACCAGCCCCAGGTGGGTGAACATCCAGCCCTTGACCATCTTCCGACGGTTCAGGGCCACGGCAAAACAGTCCAGAGAATCCGGTTCAATATCGGCCTGCTCGATTCGCCGGGCCAAAGGAACGTTTACGCGCTTGTAGATCGACTGGAAAGCGCGGACATCCTCGATCCGGGCGTGACGCTCAAAATTACTGGTATCGGACTTGATGCCCAGGTAAAGGGCCGTGGCCAGTTTTTTAGAAGGAATTATACGGGCGGCCTTGAGGTATTCAATCATGATAGTGGAAACAGCGCCGTACTGCGGTCGTATATCCGCGTAGCCATCCGGGGCCTTCTTGACCGGGGAATTGATTGGATGATGATCGATAATGACATCCGGCCTGATCCGGGCCAGCCACTTATGGTGCTCCGGCTGTGAATCAACCATCACAAAGCGGTTGTAATCGTTGAGGTCGATCTTGTCTTTATGGATCAGGGTGATGCCCAGCAGGTTCACCAGGGAGATATTGTCCGGCCTTTCAATCACGTTGACATGGGCCATGGTAACCGAAGCGACCTTTTTCCAGAGCAGACGCTTGATGGCCAGGGCTCCGGCAATAGCGTCCGGGTCGGCGTTCATAACAATCAGCACCTGGTCGGTCTTGCCAAACCGGGCGTGAAATTTCTGGATCCGATCTTTTTTGGAATCCGGCATATCGTTTCTTCCTTTTAGCCCGGATATTTCATGAAATTTTTTGATATAAGATTGCCTTTATTCCGCAAAACTAAATGACAATTTGTATTTTTGGAATGACTGCTAAATTCAGTATAAATATTTGAAATAATATAATAAAGTAATAGTTTTCAAAAAATTTCATGAAATATCCGGGTTAGGACTGACTGAAGATTTACCCGGTCCCTCAGCCTATAGGTTTAAAATCATGACATATTCTTTTTCCGGTGTCACCACCAAAATTAAACGGGCAGACAAAACCGGAAAATGGTCGATATTATACTTTTAAGAAAGCCGTCAAGAAAAATTGTCGCAATTGTGTTATAATAGCAGAATGTCATTACCTGGAACTTAATTCAGTCTATCCGGAACAAACATCAAGACACAGGAGGAAGGAAACATGAAAAAAGTCATACTGATTTTGCTGGCGGCCATTATCCTGGCGACAGGTCCGGTCACGGCCGGAGAGCTGCAGCCCGGCCAGCAGGCCTCGGCCTGGTCGTTTCCAGACGCGGACGACAACCTCTACACCATGGAGAAATGGGCCGGCAAGGTGCTCTTGATCAACTATGTGGACCCGGACGAGGCGGATGTTAACGATCATTATACTGATGCCATGAAAGAGGCCCGGAAAGAAGGCCGGCTCGATTCCGAGAACTATCAGGGCATCGGCATTGCCGATTGCGCGGCCAGCTGGAAGCCGAACTTTCTCATTCGATCTATCGCCGGCAAAAAGGCCAAAAAATACAATACCGTGATTCTGTTTGACACGGAAGCGACCCTGCGCCAGGCCTGGGGGCTGGAAAAAGACACCGGCAACATTATCCTGCTGGACAAGGACCGCGTCTGCCGGGCCATTGTGCGCGGGCCGGTACCGGAAGATCGGGTCGAGGAACTGGTCAACCTGGCCGTGTCTCTTCAGGAGGAGTAGGCCCGGAAAGAGTCTTCCTGGAAAATAACAGGAAAATCGAATAAACTTGATAGCTGATATAGCCTCTGAAAATTAAAGCCTGTTCTTAACAAAAACCAAAAAGTTCATGCAACAGCCTGATTCATGACTACCAAAACCAAGCTGGGAATCTGCGGCCTGTGTTTTCACAGCCCGGGCTGCGGCGTAAAGATTTTTTTTGATGATGAGGGCAAACTGGACCGGCTGGAGCCGGACCCGGAGGCCCCCCTGGGAAGCGTTCTGTGCCCCATAGCCAAAAGCGCCAAAGAAATCGTTTATTCCGAACACAGGTTGCGGACCCCCCTGTTACGTACCGGCCCTAAGGGAACCCACGAATTTAAACCGATCTCCTGGGAGGAGGCCTTTCAAATCATGGTTGACCGGTTGAACCAGCTGAAAGACGACCACGGCCCGGAATCGGTCGGATTTTACGCCGGAACCGGCTCCTACGAACGATCCTTCAAAGACGTATTCCAACTGGCCGGTTCGGAAATTTACCTGGCCTCCTCCGTCCTTTTCCCCTTTGGCTCGCCCAACACTTTCGGCGTTGGAGCGCCCTGCTACACCTCCCTGGGAGTCCTCGCCCCCCAGCTGACCATGGGATGCCGGCACATCGATATGTTTTCAGACCTGGACAAGGCCGACCTGATCCTGGTCTGGGGAACCGACCCTTCCACCTCGACTCCCCCGGCCGCGTTCGAACGTCTTAAAAAAGCGGCTGACGAGGGGGCGGAAATTATCGTCATAGATCCCCGCAAAACCAGGACCGCTGACTTGGATGACGTCGAGTGGATGCCCATCAGGCCTGGCTCGGACGGAGCCCTGGCCCTCGGCCTCTGCCACCTGCTGATTGAAAACAATCTTTACGACCAGGATTTTGTCAAGGACTGGACCCGGGGATTTGATGAATTCGCCCGGTACGCGCGGGATTTTACTCCCCGGCGGGTGGAGGAGCTGACCGGGATCAGCGAAGATCGCCTGGTGGAACTGGCTGAATCCATAGCCGAAGCCGAGGGCGCCACTTACGTCATGTACACCGGCCTGGAATACACTAAAAGCGGCGTCCAGAATATACGGGCAGTAATGGTACTGTGGGCGCTGGCAGGCCAGCTGGACGTGGAAGGCGGACGCTGTTTTCTGCGTCAAGATGATTTTCTGCCGCTGCGCCAGGACCGCCAGGTAAAAACCCCGGGAGTTGAAAAGTCCATCGCCCGGGGGCGCTTCCCGGTCTATTCCCGCTATTGCGGAGGTGAGGCTCACGCCAGCCTTATTCCCAAAGCGGTCCTGGAGGAAGATCCATATAAAATCAGGGGACTGCTCGTACTGGGAGCCTCTCTCCTGACCTCCTGGCCCGAACCGTCCGTCTGGAGTGAGACCTTGGCCGAACTGGACTTTCTGGTCTGCATGGATCTCCAGATGACCCAGGACGCGGCTTACGCCGACCTGGTCCTGCCCGCTACCACCGCTTTTGAACAGGAGTCCTACTGCTACTACGGTAATTGCGTCCGTTTTCGGGAACGCGTTATTCCGCCGGTGGGAGATTCCCGGCCGGGTATCGACATTCTCCTGGAACTGGCCCAACGTCTGGGCTACGGAGATGTTTACCCCGAACCGGGCGACCAGCTGCTGGATTATATCCTGGGTGATTCCGGATACACGGCCGAAGACCTCAAGGCCGCTGACCGGGGAGTTCTTTACGCCCGCCGAAAACCCATGGAATACCGCAAGTGGGAAAAAGGCCTGCTTCGAAAAGACGGGCAGCCGGGTTTTGAAACGCCCTCCGGAAAATTCGAGATAAAATCCGTCATCCTGGAAGAATACGGCTACGACGGGCTGCCCGTTTACCAGGAATCTTTTGAAACCATTCCCAACGCCCCGGAACTGGCCCGACGCTATCCCCTGATTTTAGGCACCGGACCATTCAAGCCCGACATGAAATCCTGCTTCCGGGCCATTCCCTCTTTCATCAAAAAATATCCCCTGCCCCTGGTACAGATCAACCCGGCTGACGCGGCCGGGCGAAAGATCGAGACCGGCGACACCGTCATGATAAAAACCGCCCGGGGCTCGGTCATGATGTGGGCCTTTGTCACAGATCGTATCATGAAAGGTTTCGTTTACGCCCCGGTGGGCGGCGGCGGACCTCTGGGCACCGAGGAGTGGCAGCAGGCCAACGTGAACATATTGACTGACCTGAACCAGTTTGACCCTATTTCCGGGTTCCCGGTTTATAAGACTCTGTTATGCCAGGTCAAAAAAAAGCGACGCCGGACAAAAGGGATCGCGGTTCAGGACCCCACCCTGGGCTGTGTCGGATAAGAACCCGCCTGAACCGGCATCATCCTGGTCCTGAGACCGGATTGTCCCTCCTCAATCAACCAGGATAAAAACTCTTTATTTTTGAGGATCTTTCTAATGCAGGAACGAGACGAAAACAGGATCGCGGATTTTACGAAAAAAATGGGGGAAATCCTTAATTTCGGGGCCTTGAACCTGGCCATGGGAATCGGTGTCAGGCTGGGAATTTTTGAAGTTCTGGACCGCTTGGAGCGACCGGAAACAGTCGCTGCCATAGCCCGGGAAGCGGGCCTTTCATCCCGTTACCTCAAAGAGTGGCTGGGGATTATGGCCTGTGGCGGAGTGGTCGATCTGGTGGAAGACAACGGCGAGGAAAAATTTTTTTTGCCCGGGGAGCACGGTGATCTGCTGGCCAAAAGAGCGGCCTCCGGAAACCTGGGAATCTACGCCCAGGAGATTCCCCTTTTGACACGGCTGGCCATGGAACCGGTTGAGAAAGGTTTCCGAACCGGCCAGGGGGTAAGTTACCAAAATTACCAGGAGTTCGCGGAATTCATGCGCGGTCTTTCGGATGCCAAGCACCGTTCAGCCCTGGTGGATAATTTTCTGCCGATGGTGAATTCCGGACGGCTGGTAAAATTGCTGGAATCGGGTATTTCCGTGTGTGACCTCGGCTGCGGCCAGGGAGTGGCCGTCAGGGAGATGGCCCGCGCTTTTCCGGCTTCGAATTTCACCGGTCTGGACCTTTACCCCGACGACATCGACAAGGCCCGCCGGGCAGCAGATCAAGCCGGCCTGACCAATGTCTTCTTTATGACCCGGGACGCGGCGGAACTATCCGCTGACCCTGAAATGGAAGGCAGGTTTGACTGGGTCTCGGCCTTTGACGCCATCCATGACCAGACCCGCCCGGCCGAGGCCTTGTCCGGCGTGTTCCATATCCTGAAACCCGGGGGATGGTTTTCCATGATTGACATCGCCGCTGACAGCAGAATCTCGGAAAATCTCAACCATGCCATGGGAACTTTTTTATATACGGTCAGCCTGATGCACTGCCTGCCGGTGGGACTGGACAAGGGCGGTGCCGGGCTGGGCATGATGTGGGGCCGGCAAAAAGCGGTGGCAATGCTGGAAGAGGCAGGATTTAAAGACATCCGCGTGGAAGAAATGCCGGGTGACGCCTTTAATCTGCACTTTTTCTGCCGTAAATAAAGACATCCCCCGGCCGGGACGGTGAAAACCCGGGTTAATGACCGCAGAATAAGGCCGGAAAAGATTGACCGGGCCGGCCGGTCCTGTTATATCTATCCTAGCCCGGATATTTCATGAAATTTTTTGAATATAGTTGGTTAATGAATAAACTTCAATTAGTTATTAATAATTTCAGGTTCTTTTTCAAAATACAATTTGTAGCTGGCTGTTTATGGATTTTTCACCATTTAAATTTCGAAAAAATTCACCCTTCGGGCGAGTCGCCTTGAGCGCATCTGCTTTGTTGCAGAACACTCGCAGTAGATTTACTACAGCTTCGTGTCCTGCGCCTTGCAGCTGCGCTCAAATCAACTCGTGAAATATCCGGGCTAAAGTCGTCAACCTTGAATTGACTTACCCAATTTTTTACAATATAAAGATTAACATCGCAATGAAAGATTTACGGGATTTTCAGGGGCCGGATACGGTCATA
>JAWOCW010000051.1:0-4226 GCA_046483615.1 Desulfosudaceae bacterium | reverse complement strand
CTGCCGGTAATCTGGCGGCCTGGGCCAGAGCCTGTCAAAGCCTCCTGTGACGGCTCTACCGGCGGCCTTGCCAAATTCCCTTAAGAGATCGTTTTAAGAAGATGGGTGCATAGAGAGGCAGTTTGTAAGGCTGGGGATAGGCCAGTAGCAGGCGGCCAATTCGTTTCGGGTTTAAGTAAAACCGGCGGTTGGCCTTTCTCTGGTAATAATAAAGGGTTTCGTCCGGGACGTCGGACAGATTCAGGGTCAGGCCGGCATACTCCATATCATCATATTTGATGTTTTTCAGTTTTTCCGGAAATTTTTCTTTGGCCATACTATACATCCTGGTGTTGGGAAAGGGCGTGGTGGTAAAATAAGAGATGGTATGCAGGGCCGAGTCGCAGCTGACGTCGATGGTCTGCCGCAAATCCTGTTCGGTCTCGGTGGGGAATCCCATCATGGCGAAACCGTTGGCCAGGACGCCCCGGGACACGGCGTATCGCACGTTTTCCAGAAATTTTTCAATATTCAGATTTTTCCCGATCAGTTTCTGAATCCTCGGTGAGCCCGATTCCAGGGCGAAACTGGCAAAGTACATGCCCATGCTCATCAGGGCATCAAGTTCATCTTTAGTAAAAATATCGGTGCGGACTCCGTTGGGGAAAACCAGCTTAGTAGTTAAACCGCGGGCATGGATCAGGGTCGACAGGTCAAAAATTCTTTGTTTATTCAAATTGAAGATATCATCCAGAAATTCAAAATCGGCAATCCGGTATGTTTTCTGAAGCCAGGCCATTTCATCGGCGATCCGCTCGGCGGAGTGAAAGCGAAAACGATCACCGAAGATGCGGTGGCAGTAAATGCAGCGATAAGGACATCCCCGGCTGGAAAAGAGGGAGGCGTATCGCCGGTGAGGCATCGGCGGCATGGACTGGCGTTTCCAGTAGGCCGGCAGGTCGATCAGGTCATAGGCCGGCGGCGGCAGGCTGTCGATGTCTTTGATAAAGGGAATGCTTCCCGGGTTGGTAACTATTTGGCCGTCGGCCGCGCGGCGGTGAAGACCGGGCACCTCATCCAGGGAGCCGCCCTCAAGCCAGGCCCGGATGATTTTTTCCAGGGCGATTTCACCTTCTCCGGAAACAGCCGCGTCAGCCCTGGTGTTGTTTAAAGCCCTGGCGCCGAAGGCCGAAACATGGGCGCCGCCGATAATAATCAGGGCTTTCGGCAGCATGGTTCTGATATGTTCGGTCAGGTAGCCCAGATTGTGGGCCGTGGCAGAGGTGACGCTCAAGCCGACGATATCGGCCTGAAAGTCAACCGCCAGGCGGATCAAGCGGTCATTGGCAAAGTTCTCCAGTTTCTGGTTGACCAGCCGGAGGGATACTTTGAACCTGGAACGGATATAGGCGGCCAGGGACATAATTCCCAGCGGCGGGGTTACCAGGGGATAATCCGCCTGGCGTTTACCGACATTGGCCAGAAAAAGTCGCAAAGGTTTCATACTTTTTCAGATGTCCTTATAAGCCAGGCCGCGGCCATAATGATCAGAAGAAGGAATCCGCTGATAAGTATCGGCAGCAGCTGATAATTGGTCAAGGCAATATCCTGCAACAGCCAGGGGCCCCGGCGTCCTTTCAACAGATGCAGGAGGGGGCTGGCGCTCCATTGGAAATATAAGTCATTGCCGGAAAGAACGGAAATCCCTTTGGAAAAGAAATAATTGCGAACAAGATAATAAAAGGAGATCGGTTCTCCCAGGCAAAAATAGATCTGCTGCGCGGCCGCGGCCAGGAACAAACCGGCCGGAACCATTATTTTTTTATCGGTGACGGCCGGGTGACGGTCCAGCACTTCTTTTACGCCCAGCCCCAGGGGTATTAATAATAAAGGGATGATCAGGAGCAGGTGCCGGGGTCCCAGGCAGAAGCCGCCGTGCCAGTCCGAGCGGCAGGCCAGAAACAGCAGCCGGAAGGCCATGGCTGATAAGAGAATAAATGACAGCGGTCGGTGCCTGGCGTGCAGCCGGGGCCAGCACCAGGCCCCGGCCAGAACCAGCGGACAGTACCAGAGCAGGCCCTTGCCCGGGCTGACAAGAAAACCCAGCACTCCTTCCAACGGCAGGACCAGCCGGGGATAGTTCATGGTAATGGTCGAGGCTGCCCGGCCGACGTCCCAGATGTTTCCGAAACGGGCGTAATTATAAGCGGCAAAGGCCAGGGCCGGGACCAGGAAACCCGCCGTGAAAACAGCCGCCGGGCGGATGAATACGGGAATTTTACTGGCGGGCCCGGCTGCCTGGCCGGAGGCCGGGGGCCAGCCGGCGTAAATGATAAAAAACGGCACAAACAGCACGGCCGAAATGTGCGAGGTAAAAGCCAGACCCAGCAGCAGGCCGGCCGGAAAGAGCGGTCGGAGACGCCTGGTTCCGGCGGTGAAGACCGGGTCGTTACCAGTCAGCAGCAGCAGGCTTGATACCATCAGGAGCATGGCCAGCGGTTCTTTGAAAAAGGTGCCCGAATAACTCCAGACCGGCGTGGCAAAGGCCAGCAATCCGGCGGTGATGACGGCCGCGGCCGACGAGGCCGTCATCCGTCGTATCAGAAAGAAAAAGACCACCACCAGGAGGCTGCTGATCAGGGGCATAAACCAGGCCGTCAGAAAACGCAGGGCGTGTTCTTCTATCTCCGCCGGGGGGCGATCCAGGATAAAGTTTTTCAGGGAAGCGGCCCCGACGCAGAAGCTGATGGGAATTTTAAGGCTGGTCTGCTCATACCAGCGGGATTGGTTGATCAGCAGGGCCGTCTTGATGACCGGGGCCAGGAGGACGGCCTGGGCCGGGGCGTAATGGGAGTAAATCTTTCCATCGGTGCCCCGGGCCACTGAAAAGCCCGCCAGGGTTTCCTGGTGGCGGTCCAGGGCGAAAGAGCCCTTTTCCGCCAGGGCCCGGCCGATCCGGAAGATGGCCTCTTCATCCGGGGAGCGGATACCGCCGTAAGCCGTCAGGCAGTAAAGCAGCAGGCTCAGCAATCCCAACAGCCAGGCGCTTTTTTTGGCCGGTAAGGGCTGGTTGTCTTCCGTCATCAGTTTATTGCGATTGTTTTTCCAAAGGATTATTTCCCGGGGGATTGTTTTTCGGGAGACTATTTTCCGGGCGATTAATTCCCGAGCGGTTGTTTTTCGGGGCTTCCAGGATATCAAGCAGTTCCAGCTCAAGAATGATCATCTGGTTGGGACCGATCTCGCCCCCCCGCTGGAAGGTGCCATTTTCGCCATAGGCCAGTTTGGAGGGCACGAAAAATTTGTATTTGCCTCCTGTTTTCATCAGGGTCAGGGCTTCCTCCCAGACCGGAATGTCTCCCTTGACCGGCCCGACCAGGGGGACGCCGGTACCGTAGGTGGAGTCAAAAACGGTCCCGTCCAGCAACAGGCCTTTCAGGTGAACCCGGACGTGATCTTCCGGAGTCGGCCGGGGGCCGTCCCCTTCTTGTAATATCCGGTACTGCAGGCCGCTGTCGGTGGTGATGACATCTTCCCTGGTCTTGTTTTCCGCCAGAAATTTTTCCTGGCGCTCCCGGTTTTCGCCGGCAGACAACATGATCTGTCGGTTTTTATTTTCCCGCTCTTTTTCAAAGACCAGGGATTTGACGTGCAGGCCCTGATCGCGGGAGAGCCGCGGTGTTTTCTGGTCCAGGGCGTCCCGGACACCGTTTAAAAAGGCCTGCTTGTCAAGGGTGGTGGTCTCCAGGTTCTCCAGCACGCCCACTGCCTCGTAACCCATGGTATAGCTGAATTGCTTGTCAACCGTGTCAAGCGGCAGGGGTTGATCCGTCTGATCCGAGCAGGACAGGAGCGACCATGAGATTAGTGCCAGCAGGATCAGGCTCAGCGATTTTTTCATGATGATTATGTTCTCCTTCAATTTTCTTTTGAGACTCCGGTTAAAATTTTAGGCTTAAACTTTCGGGTTAATGATTACGGGTTGCTTCCATCAATAGCGATCTTAGCATGTTTTGTCAATAATGTCCCGGCCTCCGGCAGAGCAAGCAAATATTACCAGGCGCGGCTCACTATTGTCCAAAATAAAAACTCAGCGGTCTCGGTGGAAGTGGTTTTTATGAGCACCATTGGCACCTTTTGGGGGAAAGCCGGTTGCCACCGCCGGCGTTAAGAATTTCTCGCTGCCTGAGGGCGTCAGCCCGAGTTCGAGAAATTTAGCCGACGGTGGTAACCGGCCCCCAAAAGGG
>JAWOCW010000386.1:0-7078 GCA_046483615.1 Desulfosudaceae bacterium | reverse complement strand
GAGTCCAGTTCCGGGCTGTCCTCAAAGTTTTCCAGGACTTCCTCGCCCAGGATAGTGCCCACCTTTTCAACGTCTTCCTGGGTGCCTTCCAGCCGGACAATGTCATTTTTGAAAAGAGCTGTACTGCCGCCGGCCGTGCGCAAAGACAGGTCCCTTAAAATGCCCGAAATGGCCACATTACTTTCTTGAATATCGGCAATTTCCTTGATCAATTGTCCGTGATACTTGTCGTTTATTACCCGGTACAATTTGGCCACCATGTTGGTATAGGACCGGGTTTCTTCTTCCATTCGTTTTTTTAAAATACGCATGGCAATACTTATAAACAAAATAACGCCCAACAGGCCAAACGGATAAGCCACGCCGTAACCGAAGATCACTTCGCTTTCCGGACTGAACTGCAAAGCACTGACCAGGGCCGGGCTGGAGGTAAAGGCGCCTCCGAACAACCCGAGGCCGATGCCTATGGGAATGTCGGCAAGATAAATAATGACAACCGTGTTTACGCCCGAGACAACCAGCAAGATGATAACATTAGTGATAAAACGCTTGCCGTGCTGCTTGAAGGCCCGGAAAAAACTGGGGCCTGCCTCGAGTCCGACGCATAACAAAAAAAGCACAATACCCAGGTCCTGGAGTATGGGTACCGGGTTGAACTGGTAAAAGTATCCGGCGATCATGGCCACGATCAGCACGCCGCTGGAACCGAAACCCACCCCTTTGATACGAAAATTGCCAAAGGTGATGCCCAGCAACACGATCAGAAAGGTGACAATGAGTTCCGTCTTCTGAAAGAAAAATTGAATGGTTATGAGGTCTTCAAGAGGAGGCATGTCAAGGTAATATCCGCGGTTGTCGGATTTGTGTAAGAATAAGAAATTGCTTATATAGTAATTTTTATATAGCAAAAGCGGCCTTGTGTGTCAATATTTTTGTTGATTTTTCACGATGATCGAACGCGAACAGCTTGCCTCTCACCTTAATTTCAGGTATTATCAGGACTGTAGCAGATGGGGAGTCACCAACTGCCGAAGAGAGGTAAAACAGCCTTTATCAAGAAATTTCATGAAATATTCGGGCTAAAACTATGAAAGGAAACTATCATGGGCTCTGACTCAAAAGTTCTGATCAATCCGACCGGAACCGAAGAAATCTACAAGAACCTGCAATTTTCCCAGGCGGTCCGGGCCGGAAACATGGTCTGGGTTTCCGGCCAGGTGGGTATTGACGAGACCGGCCAGGCTGCCGAAGATCTCGAGGCCCAGGCCCGGGCGGCATTCTCCAATCTGAAACATGTCCTTGAAGAAGCCGGAGCCTCCATGGAAGACATCGTGGAAGTTGTCTCCTATCACACCACCATGAAGGGGATCGGCAAGTTTTTAAAGGTCAAGGCGGAATTTATACCGTCAGATTTTCCGGCCTGGACGGCCGTGGGCATCTCCGAACTGGTAATGCCCGAGCTTTTATGTGAAATCCGCGCCACAGCCGTAATCGGAAGCGGCGAAAAAAAAGCGTAACCCGGTTGTCGTGAAAGAGAAGTTGAGGATGCGTTTTAACTCAGCCAATACAATTCTGTATTGCCGGCACTGGCAGCAAACTGTAGCTTTTTACCGGGATTTTGGAATTCGAGGGACACGATACTTATTTATTTAAAAAAATCTGAAAATATAAAGGGCGTCCCCTGAAACTAAGGGGCGTCTCCTGCATCCCCCAATCAACCTCCAATTCAACCTCCAATTCAATTGACAAATCCTCAAAATTTTTCCATCATCATTCCCATGATACCCCATAACCCAAAAACAAAAGGACTCCGGCACCCATGAACGCAGTCCTTATCCTTGCCATCGTCATCATCGTCCTGTTTCACCTCCTCTGGTATATGGTCAGCCGCCGCTACCAGAACCGGCAACTACCGAGCGACCAGTCCCTTCGGCAATACCAGGACAACATCCTCCAGCAAATGCAGATAACCGTCGATCGAGCGGTCATGGAAGAAACTTACATCGACGCAAACGGATACCGGCTCCACCTGGTCCTCGCCGAAGCCGCCCCAGACGCCCCCACCCTGGTCTTCATTCCCGGCACCACGGCCTACGCCATGGTATATGCCCAGTTTTGTTATGACATGTACCAGCAGGGCTTCAACATCATCGGATTCGACCCGCGGGGCCACGGCCAGAGCAGCGGCCCGCGCGGGGATTACACCATCAGCGGCCTGGTGGACGACACCCTGGCCGTTGTCCGATACGCGCGAAAACGCTTCGGCGGCAAGGTCGCCCTTGCCGGCAGCAGCCAGGGCGGCATCGTCGCCTTTTACGCCGCCGCCCGTGACGCAACAATTGACGCCGCGGTCTGCCACAACATCGCCGATCTCAACGGAAAAGACAACCTGATCCTCTCGCTCCTCCGGCCCCCGAAATTCCTGGTGCCCGCCGCAAGGTTCCTCATGACCCTGTATGGCCGCTTTTCAATCCCCATCTCCCTGTATCTCGACCTGAAACAGGAAATCTTCCCCGACGGCACCGACGCCGCCACCCTGGTCAAAAACGATCCCCTGGCCATCTCATGGATCACTTTCCGCGCCCTCAACTCCCTGCTGCGCACCGATCTTCCCACTGCCGTGGAAAACATCACCGTGCCCATCATGCTCATCCACGCCGGAAAAGACAATATCTTTCCCCAATCCTATGTCGAAGGCATCTACAATCGCCTCACTTGCCCCAAAAAATACCTCCTGCTCAACAACACCGAACATCTGGTCATGACCAACAACGTGGACCAGGTCGTCCCGCCCGTCACGGAATGGCTCAGGAACGTCATGGGGTAGCTGAAAGCGGGTCTTTCCACAAAAAAAAGCGCAAAAATCAGGAATGCCCCCGGGGCCGCCTTCCGGAAATTTTGACACCCGCGCCCCGGATCATGCTATGCTGAAACAAAACCGACCATCCCGCAGGCCTGCTGTCATGACTACCACCGCCAATATTCAAAACGCCCTGGCTGATTTACTGGGCGAAGAGCCGCTTTTGCCCGAGCTGGCCCAAGTGCTGGACCGGTGCCGGCAGGAAGGCGGCCTGACCTTTGGCGAGATAGCCGGCCTGGCCGGGGAAGAGGCCGCCGAGGTGGTGCTGCTGGCCTGGGACTGGAAGCTGCTGCTGCCCCGGCGGAGCCGGCAGTGCGCCGAGTGGGACGACCGGGTCATGCGGTTCGAGACAAACGAGTATTACCTGGTGCCCAACCTGGCGCGTTGCCTGCTGGAACGGGCCGCGGCCGGCGGCGCCTGGGAGCAGGACGCGGCTGTGGCCGACCTATACCGCCAGATGGGCGAGGAGAACTGGGAAAAAATGCCGGCCCTGGTTACAGAGATTGCCAGGAGCGCCGGGCCGGGCGGGATCAGCGGCGCGGCCATCGGCCGGGCCTGCGCCCGGGTCGGGCTGGGAGACCGGGTCGGGGCCATGATCGCGGTGCTCAAGGGCGGCGGGGTTATCAGCCCCCGGCTGGTGGGGGCCGGCCCGGCGGAGAAGAAGGGGTCGCCGGTGTACGAGGTGCATCCGGCGGTGACCCGAACATGAGGGGTGGTGGTTGTGCTCCTTTACTTTTTTTTTGTTTTTCCGGGCCGGAAGCCCGGCCAGCTTTCTTTTGCCATCCAGGCGGCTCACCCGTATATTTCAGGAAATATTCGGGCTCAGTCCAAAAGGTGTACTGACTCGCTGTCGGTTTTGAGAATAATGTCAGACTCCACCTCGTCATCCAGCAGCGCGAAGGGCAGGGCCAGTTGCCTGATTTTTTCCCGGGGAATTATCTGTTCATCCGGTTGCTCCAGGTCATCCTGCAGAACCTCTTTCAGCAGGCGGATATAGGTCTGCGCGTTTCTGATGAAATGGGCCGGGGACTGGATCAGCGTGTAGCAGCCGGAGGCGGAAAAGACGCCGATATTGAACCGGGATAATCGTTCCGCTTCCTGAATGGCCTCGTTGTAAAGAAAGAGGATCAATTTGGCGACGGCCACGGAGACCTCGGGAAGCGAGTTCCATAGTAAGCCGGCAAAAAGACATTTCAGGCTGGGGCTCCAGTTGGTAACCGAGACCTCTTCGGCGTATTGTTTCATCTGGTTGTTCAGACGATCGAAAAAGAACCGGTAGGCCTCTTTGCTGTCATCCGGCGATTCATCCTGAATCCAGCCGAGCAGCTTCCAGGTCTGCAAAGAAATGTCATGGATTATATCGTATTGATCGGTCAGCAGCTGGCCGCTCAACAAGGCTGTCTGGTCTTTTTCCAGCAGGGCCCGCATAATTCTGGCCTGCCGGATCCAGAATTCCGCCCGGACGTCCTTGATCGGGGCAATGGTGGCTGCCTGGTCAAAAAGACGCAAGGCTTCCTGCAGATTGTGTGAACTTCTGGCGACCGTTTCTTTTTTGTTGAAGGGACTTTTCTTTTTACGGAAGTTGGTGATCAGTTGAATAACCCGCGTATAAAAGACCAGCCCGGCTTCAATGTGAGCTTCGGAATCATCCGGATGGTAACGTTCCAGCAAAATGGCTTCCCGGGTGGCACGCAGAAAAAATATTTCCGCCATCTGCGAGTCCGATTGCCGTATAGTCAGGTAATGATAAATGGTCATGCGGCAGGAGCGGGCCACCACGTGCAGAGGGTAGGAGGCCAGGATGGTCGATAATACCTCATCGGCTTCATGAAACATTCGCTTTGATATCAGCGTTCGGGCGACCTCAATGGCCAGCAGGGAGTCCTGGGGAAATTTGCGAATGGCCGCCAGGGCCTTGTTGGTACCGGTGGCCTGGTCCGGGAAAAAAAGTTCGTTGCGGAAGGTTTCGTATGTATCCGGCGTGGTCGGCAGGACATTTTCCCGCAGCAGTTCGGGCACAAAGTCATAATACAGGTAGGACCAGAAATGGTTCACGTGCCATATCCTGGTGTATGGCGCCCCGGATAAGCCGGTGGCCAGTTCTTCGGCTTGTTGGCTGAAGTTGACCTTGATGTCGGCGAGCCGGGCGCACAAGCGGGCGAAATCGGTCATACGGATGGTGGTGATACCCATTTTCTTGGCGGAAAACAGGGCCGGGATATATTGATCCGCCTGATCAAAGGGCCCGGCGCAGATACCGATAATGATGGCGCATTGCTGGCTGCTGTGCGGGGACAGCGCCCACCGGATGGGCATCTGGTATGCCAGGGCCAGGCTGTCTCGGATGGCCTTGCCGTAAAGCCGTGGTTCGCCGGAAGGCCCCGGCTCCTTGGGCAGATCAATATGGGCGGTGGACAGGGAAAAGGATATCCGGTGCGGGGCGATATGGTGAAGATTCAGATCGGACAGGCATTGGCGCAGCTCCGACTTGAGCCACTCCACGGCCTTGAGGTCGAGGATGCCGCCGGCTGCCTGCAGGGCAAAGGCGATCCGCACCCCCTCTTTTTCCTCCACGGCCGGTTCCGCCGGAAGGCGGCTCTCGGCCAGGGCCAGCAGCATGGCATAATCTACCCCCAGTTCCGGCCGCTTCAATCCCACCCAGAAGGCCAGCAGCCGCAGCAGGTTCCTTTTTTTGGGCGTATTGGGGTGAAAGTTTTTTTTCAGGCGGCTGACCATGGGTGCGCCCACCGGCGCCATTCGCAAGGTCTCCGCCAGCCGGTTTACTTGTTTCAGGAGGCTGTTGACCGAGCGGCCCCCCAGAACCTGGTCCAGAAAGGAGGCAAAGGTCTGCTCCGGGTTTGGTGCCGGTACCGGCAGCTGGTTGTGCCGGATAAACTCCAGAAATGCCGTTTCGGTTTTTTCGGGGATCAGGCGGTTGGCCCGGGCATAATCCAGGATCACGTTGATGGAATCCGGAAAGCTGCCGCCCATGTCTTCCCGGAATTCGTCGTAAAAGGATGGTCCGGGAAACATGTTCAGCAGGGCGTATTTGGCGTTCTCCGCATCGGTATCATGAATATTGTTTTTCATGGCCCTTTTTAATTTTGTTTCAATTATTCGAGCGTCATTTTTCTTCGGATGTCCACATATCCTGAATCCGGGAGGACTTTAAGAGCAGTTCCGTGATCCCCATATTTATTTGCTGCGGAATGCGCTGCTTTGGGAGCGGATTGAGAGTGAAAGTCGCCCTTTCGCCGTTCAGAAGAATTGCCAGGGCCGCCTCTTCACCGGTAACATCGTCAAGCTGGGCGTCGTGCAAATTCCCCCCCAGGAACAGGAATCTTCCGGTTTTCTGTCCCGGCAGACGGACATCCAGGGCGCATGATTTTTCCTCCATCTCAATTAATTTCATGAAACTGGGCAGGGATATGCCCCGCATGCTGCCGGCAGGCGGTTTTTTCTTCAGGCTCTTGCGAATGATATCCAGCAGTTCATACAAGGTAAACGGCTTGCGGACAAACAGCAGCAGATTATCCGGCAGCATGTTTTCAATGTTTTCCGAGGCATATCCAGTCATGGCAATACACAGGACTCGCGGATAACGCTCATTGATATGCGCCAGGAGGGTGAAGCCGTCGACCCTGGGCATGATCAGATCGGTGATCAGCAGATCGATATCGGTATTCTGTAGCACCTCCATGGCCCTGGCCCCGTCTTCAGCCGTGAAAATTTCAAACTCGTCCCGGTATTTGAACAGAAAAGTCCCGGCCCGGTTCAAAATCTTTTGATTATCATCCACGATAAGCACTTTATACATCCAGTCACCTCATTGCCGTATGCTTATCAGTTGAAAAATCCGACTCATTTCCCGCCGCTTTTTATCCCCTTATCCGCCGCGGGAAAAACACCTGAACGCGCCTTCCTGCTTCTCCCGGCCACAAAAAACGATTGCCCTTGGCCCGGATATTTCAAAAAATTTCATGAAATATCCGGGTTAGATACCGGGGTGCAATGTAATAGTAGAAAAGCATTATACCCGGAAAAACCTTCTGAAAACAAGGAAAACGATTTGCCGCCACCTTGCAGAATTTTGAGGGTGAGGCGGCCGGTTGAACACGAAACCGGGCGGATTTAAAATCGGCTGTTGATGATTGTTGTGATATACTGTAATATTAAAAAATTAGAGCTATATCATTTCTTTCACCTCTTTCGGAACAC
>JAWOCW010000371.1:0-16124 GCA_046483615.1 Desulfosudaceae bacterium | reverse complement strand
CTGGGAACGGACCCCCTGCCGGCGGTTTCGGATCGGCGGAAAAAATTATTATCCCTGCGCGCCGCCGCCGGCATGGTCGGTTATAATCTGCCTTCTTATCTTCGATTTCTGATTCGTTCCTGAAGCATGATGGTCTCGTAAAAAGTCCAAATTGAGAGGCAAAGTAAAAAGTTCAAGATCAAGGCGTCGCAAATCTCGAGGAATGGAGCGTACTTAGCAGTACGTGACATGACGAGAGATGCAGCGCAACGAAGATATTGGACTTTTTACGAAGCCGTCAAAATTGAGGTATATATAAATCACCACGCTTGAGAGCTCCCAAACCCGGATATTTCACGAGTCGATTTGGGCGCAGGGTGAAATATTCGGGCTAACTTCATACAGGAAAAACAATGCGCACAATTCTGCTTGTCCTGATGGTGCTGGTTGGCGCGGTCTCCGTCACTGCCGCTCCTCTGCCGCGGGAGGACGTACCTGAACCTCTCCAACCCTGGATCGACTGGGTCCTGCACGGCCAGGTCGAAAAAGATTGTCCGCTGATTTATAATGATGTTTCCCGGACGCTCTGCGCCTGGCCATCTCCCCTGGAAATATCGTTTACAGACGATGAGGCCGACTTTTCCCAGACCTGGACCACCCACGCGCCGGGCACCTGGATTGAGCTGCCGGGCGGCAAGCAGTTGTGGCCACAGCAAGTAGTGGTTAACGGAAAAAAGGAACCGGTTGCCGCCCGGCAGGGCCGGCCGGCCGTCTACCTGAAAACGCCCGGGGCTTATCTCATCCAGGGTGGTTTTATCTATGACCAGCGCCCCGCCTGGATCCGGATACCGGAGACCACCGGCGCGGTCAACCTGGTCATCGATGGTCGGACCATCGACTTTCCCCGCCTGGAGAAAAGCGGCCGCCTCTGGCTGCGCCGGCAGGTAATTCAAACTGACGGCCAAAAACCTGAGAACCGCCTGCAAGTGCGGGTTCAACGCCTGGTAAAAGACGGCATCCCCCTGCGGTTGACTACCCGCCTGGAGCTGATGGTGTCCGGCCAGCATCGCAATGTCCGACTGGGCCAGGCCGCCACTTCCGATTTTATTCCCATGGACTTGTCCAGTTCCCTGCCGGCCAGAATCGACCGGGACGGCCAGCTGCTGGCGCAGGTGCGGCCTGGTCAATGGACAATCGAAATAACCGCCCGCCACATCGGGCCGGCCGGAGAACTTTCCCCGTCCACGGCCGGCCGCTTTGACGCGGATCAGGAGATCTGGGCTTTTGAGGCCCAGCGCCAGCTTCGCCTGGTCGATATTAAAGGACCGCCCCAGATCGACGTCCGCCAGACTGATCTGCCCGGCGACTGGAAACAATTTCCCGCCTATCTCATGAAGCCCGACACGGTCATGCGGCTGATTGAAAAAAAACGCGGCGACCCGGAGCCGGAGCCTGACCAGCTCAGCCTCCACCGAACCCTGTGGCTTGATTTCGACGGCCAGGGCTATTCCGCCCGGGATCGCATCACCGGTACCATGACCACCGGCTGGCGCCTGGAAGCAAATCCGCCGCTGAAGCCGGGCCGTGTTACCGTCAACGGCCGCGAAAGATTCATCACCCGCCTGGAAAACTCCCCCAGGGTCGGCGTGGAAATGCGCTTCGGCCGGGTGGACCTGACGGCCGAAAGCCGGATATCAGGTGCCGCGGCATTACCGGTGACCGGCTGGGACCGCGATTTCCAAGCGGCCCGGGGGATACTGAACCTGCCGCCCGGGTGGTCACTGCTGAGCGCCTCCGGAATCGACAATATCCAGCAGACCTGGTTTAAAAAATGGTCGCTGCTGGACCTGTTTTTCGTGTTCATTATCGCCGTGGCCATGGCCAGGCTATACCGGTGGTACTGGGGATTAGCCGCCCTGGTCACGATGGTTTTAATCATCCATGAACCCGGCGCTCCGGTCTGGTTGTGGCTGCACCTGCTGATCGCCGTCGCCCTGCTGCGGGTGGTACCGCCGGGCAAAATCCGGACTCTGGTAAATTCATACCGGCTGGCCTGCCTGGTCCTGCTGATAGCCGTCAGCTTGCCTTTCATGGTCTCCCAGGTGCGCGACGGCTTCTATCCCCAGCTGGAACGATCCTGGCAAACCATGGCTGACGCCTATTCGGAAAAATCGGATTCCGAAGAAAGCAAATCCCGATCAGCGCCACCCCGGACCAGGCTGGCTGAATCTTCGGCTGACATGAGCTTACTTCAGAAAAAGACCGGTACCGATCAGACTGCGTCCTCTTTATCCGCCGGTAATTATCAGAGACTGGCCCTGCACCAGTTTGACGTCAAATCCAAAGTGCAAACCGGACCGGGCATCCCCGGCTGGCAATGGCATCAAGTCAAGTTTGCCTGGAACGGTCCGGTGACAGCCGACGAACAGATGAAATTCATTTTTATTTCCCCACGGACCGGCCTTGTCCTGGCCCTGCTCCGGACGGTTTTCCTGGCCCTGCTGATCTACGGTTTGTCCGGAATGAGATATCGCCGTGGCAACGGCCTGAATTTTTCCCGAGTGCCGCTGGCGGCTGTCCTGCTGCCCATCCTGGGCGGTCTGCTCTTATCGGCCCCATCTCCCGTCCGGGCTCAGGCTGATTTTCCGCCGGAATTTTTCTTAGAAGAGCTGAAATCCAGGCTGACCGAGGCGGAGCAACCGGTCTGCGCCCCGGAATGCGCCACCAGCCCCCGCCTGCGCGCCGATCTCAACGAAAAAACGCTGACTATTGACATGGAGATTCACTGCCTGTCCGAACAGGTCGCCGTTCCCTTGCCGGCTTCATCCCAGCACTGGATACCGCGGCTGGTCATAATCGACGACCAGCCGGCTGACCGGCTGTATCGGGACCCGGAGACCGGTTCTTTATGGCTGCCTCTCTCCCGCGGTGTCCACCGCCTCCATCTCAGCGGGGCGCTGCCGTCCCGCAATTCAGTAGAGCTGCCCCTGCCCCTGAAGCCCGGCCATGTCTCGGTTTCGGCCAAGGGCTGGACCGTCAGCGGGCTGCGCCAGAACGGCCGGGCCGACGATCAACTCCAATTCACCCGTATCCGCCGGCCGGATGTCAACGGTGACACCCCGGCGACGATTGAACCGGGCCGGCTGCCGGATTTTTTTGAAATTTCCCGCGTCCTGCATCTGGGACTGGACTGGCAGATCGAAACGACCGTCCAGCGGCTGACCAGCTCCGGCGCGGCGGCAGTGCTGGAGATACCGCTGCTGGCGGGAGAATCAGTCACCTCCGACATGCCGGTTGAAGACGGGCAGATCCGCCTCAACCTGGGACCACAGACAAACCGGACCGGCTGGACTTCCTCGCTGGACCGCGCCGACCGGCTGGTGCTGGAAGCCGCCGATTCCCGAAAATGGTCCGAAATCTGGCGACTTGACGTCGGTACCCTCTGGCATGTCGAAATGGAAGGGATTCCCGTCATTCAACATCAGGACCAGACCGGAAACTGGCTGCCGGAATGGCGTCCCTGGCCCGGCGAAAAAGTCACCCTGATTATTACCAGGCCGGAGGGAGTGGAAGGGCCGACCTTTACCGTGGAAAACAGCCGGCTGACCGTTAAACCCGGCAAACGCGTGGCCAACACCGAACTTGAACTGAACCTCCTCAGCAGCCGCGGCAGCCAGCATGAGATTACCCTGCCGGAAAACTCCAGCCTGCAAGCAGTGACTATCAACGGAAACGCCCAATCAGTCCGGCAGGAGGGAAGGTCGGTCGCCCTGCCGCTGACGCCGGGCCGACAACAGATCAAACTGGTCTGGCGCCAGCAGGCCGATCTGGATTGGCACTGGCAGACCCCGGCGGTGGACTTGAACACCTCCAGCGTGGACGCCTTTACCTCGGTGCATCTTCCCCGGGACCGCTGGGTGTTGTTTTGCGGGGGTCCAGACATGGGGCCGGCGGTACTTTTCTGGAGCCTGGTGCTGGTAATTGCCCTGTTATCGCTGGGATTGAGCCGCGTTTCGGTGACGCCCCTGCGATTCCACCACTGGTTCCTGTTGGGACTGGGATTGACCCAGGCCTCGCTGCTGGTAGCCTTGCCGGTAGCGGCCTGGTTTCTGGCGCTGGGCTACCGGCGGCAGCTGGCTGATAAGTTGTCCGGAGCCGCCTTTAATTTAACGCAGCTTTTCCTGGTAGCGCTTACCGCGGCGGCGGCAGCCTCCCTTTTTTACGGCATCAAACACGGCCTGCTGGGATACCCGGACATGCAGATCGCCGGCAACGGTTCCAGCGCCTACCTGTTGCAATGGTACCAGGACATAACCGGATCTGTCCTGCCACGGGCCCGGATTATTTCCCTGCCGCTGTTTATATACCGCGTTCTCATCCTGGCCTGGGCTATCTGGATCGCTTTTGCCTTTATCAAATGGCTGGGCTGGGGCTGGGAGTGCTGGAGCACCGGCGGGCGGTGGCATCCGGTGCGGCTTCCCCGGATAAGACCCACCCGTCCCTGGTCAGCCGGTGCTGCCGCCAGCCCTGACGCCAAACATGACGCCAGCCCTGCCGACGACAAAAAGGACAACGAGGATTTACCTCCCGGGATATGATCTGGTATATTATCCCAAAAATCATGATATCAAGAACCTGTGACCAAAGACCTGCTATAAAAGACCTATAATAAAAAACCTGTAATAAAAAACCTGTAATAAAAATTATGATGAGCCCTGGAATTCACCTGCCTCGCAGCTCCCCCGTTGTCAAACAAGCTGTCCGGATCAGCTGGCCGCGCCGAACTGTTTTCTGGCTGTGCCTGATGTTGCTGGTGGCCGGCTGGCTGCCGTTATCCGCCGCCCTGGCCGCCCAGGACCTGGCTCCGCTCCGGCCGATTCAGCCGGACTATTTCTTTCTGCAGGCCTCCCTGGAACAAGTGGTCTCCGCCGAAAAAAAACGGCTGGCTGACATTATCGAGGAAAAAGAAGAGTTAGAGCAATCCCGGCAGTCTTTCCAGGACTGGCTGCACGCCTATAATATTCGGCTGGCGGCCTTTCGCAACGTCATGGCGCTTTCGGGATACGATGAACATGAAACCAGGCAGGCCCTGCTCAAACTTCAGGCGTCCCTGAATAATCTCCATGGCCGCCAGAAGGAGATTAATGAAGCCATCACCCGGCTGGAACAGCGGCAACAGTCGATTCAAGAACGCCAGCAATCCTATGAACATGAAAAAACAACCTTGCGGGCTCAGCCGGCCCGCGAGGAACCATTTAATTCTCTTTTGCGAGAAGATACCCGGATTGTGCTGGATCTGTTGGGCTCCCAGAAGAAAGGCATCAGTGACCTTCTGGCGATTTACAGGAAACGGCTGGCCAACCTGGAAACCGTGCTCAAATCCTATCAATCGGTCAATGACCAGTTTGAGGAGCGGATCAGTCGCTGGTCCCGACGCTGGCTCCTGGAAAAAGAGTCCAATCCACTTAGTCGCTTTGATGTCAACCGCCTTAACTCGGAAATTTCCCGCCTGACAGGAAAAATCAAGTCCCTGACCGGTGCTTTCAACCTGCGGGCACATACTGTCCCGGATTATCCCCAGTACCGCTTGTTTGTGGTGACCTATCTTCTGCTGTTTATGGCGCTTTTGACCGGCCTGATTTTTTATCACCGTTACTTCCGTCGTTTGCGCGACGTAGCCTGGGAAAAGGGATTTTTCTGGCAATACCTGACCAGCCGCATGATCCGTCGATCGCTGCTGCTGGCGGGGGCGATCCTGTTTATCCACTTTTACCCGGTGCCGCCGGAATATCAGATTACTCCTTTTTTCTATTTAATGACCCTGGTCAAATATCTTCTGCTGATCACCTTACCGGTTCGCTGGGGTCTCAACTTTATCCGGGTTATGCGCTTTAAAGACGAATCCCTTTTTTTCGTTTTCCCCGGTTTTTATTTAAAAGTAATGCTTTACGGCCTGTTTTTACTGGGAGGCGGTTATACCGTTCTGGCCTGGGGATTGGGAGAGACAGCCCTGGCCGCAGTTCTCTGGCGCCTGGCCATGGAAGTGGCCCTGCTCCTGTGGAGTTTTGTCTTCTGGGAACGTTTCTCCCATCAACCCCCGCCAGCCGTCCAGACAATTCCCGGCTGGTGGCCTGCCATCAAACCGGTTCTGCCGGTCATGAGCTATCTTCTGGTTCTGTTCGGGTTGTTTTGCGAACTGCTTGGTTTCGGCGGCCTGGCCGCCTTCTGGTTCCGATCCTGGATTCAGACGATCGCCCTCGTGTTGTGGGTTGGCATTCTCTTCATGCTGATCAAGGAGGTAGACACCTCCCTGATCACGCCCTTATCGGATGAAGCAATTGAGGAGGACCTGGACGATGAGGATGATGAAAAACCCACCCCGCTCAAATGGCTGCTCATTCGGTTGGCCAAGATAGTCCTGCTGATTGTTACCATCGCGGCCCTTCTGGCCGCTTGGGGCGGCAGGAAAGCCATGCTGCTGGAGACACTGGGAGCGGTGAATTACGAACTGACCGTGGGCAAATTCAATATCAGCCTGCTTGATATTATCGCCGCCATACTCTTTATATTGGTCGTCCAGACCATGGCGTCCCTGTTGAAACAAACTTTAAAGGAAAAAGTCCTGGCCAGACGCAAAGTTGAGCCGGGACTGCAGGAGTCCATTGTCACCATTACCGGCTACCTGATCTGGCTTATCGGGCTGTTTATCGTGCTGCGCATCATCGGTATCAGCGCCGCCTCTTTGACGGTCCTGTTCGGCGCGATCGGTATCGGGCTGGGCTTTGGATTGCAGAACATCTTCAATAACTTTGTCAGCGGCATAATTCTTTTGTTCGAGCGCCCCATCAAGGTCGGCGACGTTATCGAAATCAACGGCCTCTGGGGAACGGTCAAAAAAATCAACGTCCGGTCCACCCAGGTACGCACTTTTGACAATGCCGACCTGATTATTCCCAATACTGACTTTATCAACCAGCAATTAACCAACTGGAGCTTCAAAGACGCCCGGGTCAGGCGCAATATCGTCGTTGGCGTGGCCTATGGCTCCGATACCGTGCTGGTCAAGGAGACTCTGTTCGACATCGCCTACCATCATCCCCAGGTTTACAAGCGGCCCCATCCGGAAGTCCTGTTTGAAGATTTCGGCGAAAGCGCCCTGATTTTCAAATTACGGTTATGGGCCAGCATTAATTATTTTTTAAGCGTGGAAACTGATGTCCGTTTTGAAATTGACCGGCGATTCCGAGAATTAGGCATTACCATACCCTTTCCCCAGCGTGATGTTTATATCAGGGGAACCGGGGGCACCGCCGCCTCGACCGAACCCAAAGCGTCACCGGCTAATTCAGGGCCCGGTTCCGGGACCGGGCAGCCGGAACCGGGCCAGGGGCCGGACATGGGAACGTCTTCCGATGGTGACGCCAGTGGAGACTGATCAAAAACCAGCCTGATTTCGTGGAATAAAGGCAATCTTATCTTAAAAAATCCGGACATCCTCCCGTGACTGAGATTTCAGAACATAGCCTGACCGACGGCGGTATTGCCCTGGTATCAGCGCCCTGGCCCATGTTCAGCCGACCCTCCATCCAGTTGGGCGCGCTCAAAGCCTACCTGCTGCGCCATAACCCCGAGGTGACCGTATTTGCCCATCATTTTTTCCTGGAAATGGCGGCGGCCCTGGGCTATCCGGTTTACCGCCTGCTGGCCCGGGAAACCTGGCTGGCTGAAAGCCTTTACGCGGCCTTGCTTTACCCGGATCGCCGCCAGACGGCCCAGGCCTTGTTTCTCCGCCGGGCGAAGCGTTTTTCCGGCCTGCGCCAGCATAGTTTCGACGGCCTGACCACCCGGATCAAAAGCGTTACTGACAATTTTATCCAGCGGATAAACTGGGACGCCCTGGACCTGGCTGGATTTTCCATCTGCCTGTGCCAGTTAACCGCCTCTTTATACCTGATCAGACAGATCAGGGCGGCGGCGCCGAATCTGACCCTGATGGCCGGCGGGGCTATCGGCGGAGCTTCAACCGCCGTCGACCTGCTGACCGTTTTTCCGGAAATCGACCTGATTGTTCTGGGTGAAGGCGAGCTGCCCCTGACCCGTCTGGCGGCTCATTTTCAGTCCGGGGGAAGCCGCCATGATCTTCCCGATTTTCCGGGAATAATTCACCGCCAGGCGATGAATCCGGAAACGGCTCAATTTTCTCAATTACCGGACCTGGAAACATTACCGCCTCCGGACTATTCCGATTATTTCGCGACTCTGGCCAGGCTGCCCGCTGACCATCGATTTTTCCCGGCCCTGCCGGTGGAGTCCTCGCGGGGATGCTGGTGGCAGGCCGGACGGAAAAGCTCCGGCGGCTGCGCCTTCTGTAACCTGAATGTCCAATGGCGGGGTTACCGAACCAAGAGTTCCGACCAGGTGGTGGAAGAAGTTGACCGACTCACGGACACCGGGCGAGTTCTGTCGGTGGCCTTCATGGACAACGCCCTGCCACCCGCCCAAAGCCGGCACACTTTGGAACTGCTGGCAGAGCGGGGCAAAGAGCTGCAATACTTTGCCGAACTGCGGGCCAACACATCCCGGCTGGTCCTGGAGCAGCTTGCTTCTTCCGGCATGAGCGAAGTCCAGATCGGCATTGAAGCCCTCAGCAGCAGCCTGCTGCGGAAAATGAACAAGGGCACCACCGCCCTGGACAATCTGGTCATCATGAAACATTGTGAAGCCCTGGGGCTCAAAAACCTGGCCAACCTGATTTTGCATTTCCCGGGCAGTGATGAAACTGATGTGTCGGAAACTCTGGAGGCCCTCCGTTTTGCCCGTGTTTTCCGCCCGCCGCGGATTGTTTATTTCTGGCTGGGACGGCACAGCCCGGTCTGGCAGCAACCCCGGCAATTCGGCCTGAAGGCCGTGTTCAACCATCCCTTTTACAAATATCTGTTCCCGGCCGATATCTACCGCCGGGTCCGCTTTCCCATCCAGGACTATCGGGGCGACAAGCAGGTTCAGCGCCGGTTATGGCGGCCGGTGGACCGGGCCGTGCGGCAATGGCAACAAGACTATGAACAATTGCGCCACCAGGCTTCGGCCGGTCCGATCCTGATCCGACAGGATGGAGGGTCTTTTTTAATTATCCGGGAAAAAAGGATCTCGGAAGAACCGATTAATCACCGCCTGGAAGGCCATTCCCGGAAAATTTACCTGTTCTGCGACCTGCCCCGACCTCTGGAAGAGGTGTGTCAGCGCTTTGCATCGTTGCCGGCCGACCGCATCCGGGCGTTTACGGCCATGATGATTGACAAGGGTTTAATGTACGAAGATAAGGGCCGAATTCTGAGCCTGGCCGTGCCGGTCTCTGGTCAATGACGCCCACCGGCTGAATTTTTGTTCCGGCCCGTCCATTTGAGCCGCAGCGACCGCCTCCCGGGCAAAAGCAGGTCCACCCCATCCGGATAAATGAACAGCCAACCGCAACAACAGCCATGAAACGCTTGTTTTTCAGTCAATTTTTTGACATGATTAATTTACTCTAGCCCGGATATTTCACGAGTCGATTTGAGCGCAGCTGCAAGGCGGCCGATATGAAGCTGTAGTAATCTACCGCAAATATCGGCCAACGCCGCAGATGCACGCAAGGTGACTCGCCCGCAGGGTGAAATTTTTTGATATAAAATTGCCTTTATTCCGCAAAACTAAAATGACAATTTGTATTTTTGGAATGACTGCTAAATGTAATATAAATAATTGAAATAATAAAATAAGGTTTTTCAAAAAATTTCATGAAATATTCGGGCTAAAACTTTTCCGGTACGGTCGGGTATACCCCAAGGCCTTTTTCAACAAACCAATTGAAAAGCCTTACCTGGGTTTCAAGGGATACATACATGTGGAGAGAGATAATCACAACGTTTCTGATCGGATTGGCCCTGTTGCCGCTGGCGGCTATAATCGCTTCTTTTATCCGAACAGCCGGCGGCACCCGGTATAATCATAATTTTCCCGAAGCAGACAAATGCCATCAGCCGGGCGCCATTGTCCAGAGGCACTTTCAAAGCCCGGTTCATATGGTGGTCAGCTTTTTCGATACCCTGCTGTATGCCTATCCCCTGCTACTGGTCTATGCCCTGCGGCATCTTTCCCCGGGCTTCCGGGAAAAAATCATGATAACCACGGCCATGGCCAACAGATGCGCCCAATGACTGGGCGCCCATCAGCGATTCGGTCGAATCGCTGGAATTTCCCGGGAAGAACAGGAAGCGCTGGCGGACTTGCCTCCAGACCGCTTTGAATTCCGGGAATGGGTGGCCTTGCGATGGATTAAGAATCACCTGGTATACGAAGGCGCCTGTCCTGATCCGGAACTGGCCGAAAGTTTAGAAAACCTGTATTCTCCACGGGAGCGGGTCAATATCTTTGCCGTTTTCAAACTGATGCTTTTTTTCAATATGCTGGTCAACACGCTCACTCGGCCTAAATACACAGCCGGCGCCGCCTGCTCCATTAATCCGGCTTCTACCGCTTCCAATAACGATCAGGATCTGGACGATTAATTTATGACGGGGGAACCCTCAAACCTGACGCGATTGCTGGAAAAAATCGACCAGGCCGCTGAGGGCCGGGATATGGTCTCCCTGGGCATTATCATGGAGACGGTGGGAACCCGCTCGTTCGGACCCTTGCTGCTCATGATCGGCCTCATCCTGTTCTCGCCGCTGAGCGGCATTCCGGGTATCCCCACCAGCTCCGGCCTGATCGTGGCGATCATCACCATCCAGATGCTCTTGCGTAAAAGACAATTATGGCTGCCTTCCCGGCTGCTGGAACGATCATTTCCCCCTCGAAAAATTCTCCGAACAACCCGGCGGCTGCGCCGCCCGGCCCGGTTCATTGACCGCGGCCTGCGACCCCGGTTAACGATTGTTTTTCGCGACCCCGGCCTGTACATCATGGCCGGGGTCTGCCTGCTCATCTCCATCGGCATGCCGGCCATGGAACTGATACCCTTTTCCGCCACCGCTGCCGGCGGCGCCTTTACCGTTTTTGGCCTGTCGATCATCTCCCGGGACGGCTTTCTGGCCCTGCTGGCTTTCGGATTCACGGCGCTCACTCTGGGCTTGATTGCCGACAGCATCTTTTAACAGGATGAGGCTCTCGCGCTTCTCAACGAGAACCAATCAAGGTTACGAAGCCGCCGGAATTAACTCCCGAACAACATCAATACAAATTTTCGGGGCAAATCTTCTTGACCATTGGCCGCGAATATCATATCTGACAACAATGGAGGTTGCCGGGAACTACCGCCAGATCAATCCGGATGGCCCGCGCTCCTGGCATACGGCCATCGGCCGCGGCCGGACGCGCTGGGTTGGAATTTTAATCTGACAGGAGAAAATCATGCTGTTTACAAAAAACAGTGTCGCCAGAAAACTGGGGCCTGACCTTATTTTGTGGGTGGATCCCCGTAAAATAAAATATGACGTGGGCACCAAGTGGCCCAACACCAAACAACGCCAAAACCAGATTAATCAATGGGGAGCCATGATTCCCCTGGGAAAAAGACCGGCCAATTTTGTCGTTAACAACATTCTGCGCCGGTTCGATTCCTTTTTAATCGCGCCGGAAAACTATCGTCCCAAAAGGATTATTGAGGATTTATCAAACTATCCTAAAGTCAAAAATGCCGTTGATAACAGGTACCGGATCGACCAGTCCCTCTGGTACAAGCAATTGAATGATGATCTGAATTCACAGGGATACGCCCGGCATAAAGGAATAAAAATCAAGAACAAACAGGAGCTTGATTCTTTTTTTAAAAACTATGTCCTGGATCTTATCGAAAGCATGGAGACCGGAGGATACGATCTTGACAAGGGGGCTGAATATGGGACAGCCCTGATTGATGAACACGGCTCCCTGCATAAAGCCGGATCAGGTTATCATCGTTTTTTCGTGGCGCGCCTGGTCGGCCTGAAATCATTTCCCGTAAAAATTGACGGCGTACACCAGGTTTGGTTTGAAAAACAGGTCGAAGATAAAAAGGCTTTTAAAAAGCTGGGGAATTCATTAAAAATGGTTGAGGCGAACTATCGGTAAAAGGCCCGCCCGGGTCACAGATTCCCTCGATAAGACAAGCAAGCTGAGTTTTTTCAAATTATTTTTCTGAAAAAACGGCGGCGGGACACTTCCGGTCAGGTGGTCAGGGCCAAACCCAGGCCCAGCAGGGACAGCATGACGGCGGTGAAGGCGATCATCAGAAGCCAGTCTGACCAAAGCAGCTGGCGGGCGGAGGAGTAGCGAAACAGGATGAAGGCCACAAACAGAACGGCAATGACCGGCAGGGCCGGAATAAAGCGGTTCAGCAGGCCGGCCGCGAAAATAGCGATCAACAAAGCGACGGCGGCTACCGGCACGTAAACTCCAGCCCGCCGATCGGCGGTCATGGCGGCCAGGCTTTTACCGGCCAGATTGTCGTTAATATGAAACTTGGCGGCCGCGCCCGATAAAAAAACAAGGATGATCCAGTCGGAAACCCCGAAAAGCGGCTGCAGATGGTTCAAGCCGGGCAGCGGTATTTTGACCAGGAGGAAATCCGCGCCCGGAGGCGGGCCGGCCAGGCCGGACTCGTAATAGACCTGAATGGTCTTGATAAAACTGTGGGTGGGCCCGCGGATGATACTGAACAAATCAGCCAGGGTCATGACCAGGCAGACCAGAACCAGCTCGGCCTGCCGCTGCAAAGGGGACACCAGCCAGGAACCAAGCAGATTGGCCAGCACCAACAGGCTGGCGGCATAGACCATATAAAAAAGTGGGGTTTTGATCAGCCAGTGCTGGGCCAGAAGATACATCAGCCCGGCCGCCGCCAGGGAAAACAGCAGGCAGCCGCCTCTAATTCCAGGATGACGATGGAACCAGGGATCGGCATAAACCAGGAAAAGAGTGTTGAGCAGACAACCCAGCAGCACGAATCCCACCACAGCCGCCACAAACCAGACCGGATACCATTGCCCCGTTGACGGCAAAAACCGGCTCGACATCTGGACGCCCCAGGAAGCACCCACCCACAAGCCGTAAAAGGATAGAAGGACAAAGGCTGGCCGGATCGGTTTCATAATTTATTCCCGCGGTCCAGTTTCAGATGCCTGCCGTAATTTAAGGAACAGTGACAGCGGCGCCCCAACCAGGATCAGCCCTCCGGTCAGGGCAAACCCGCTGGAGAATGATCCCGCGTCTCCGAAAAATCCGATCATGGCGGGAATCAATCCGCTGCCGAAAAGAAAAGCCAGGGGGATGGTAAAGGCAATGGCCACGTTGCGGATATCCACGGAAAAAAGAGAGGACAGAGCCGTGAACCCGGCCGGGAAATAGATGGTGGACAGAACGGCCTGCAAAAAGACCATCAGAATAACCCCGCCCGGCGACGACAACAGGCCCAGCAGCAGGGTGGCCACGCCGGTCAGGGCAAAGGCCGATATAATAGTCAGCCGGGCACCAAACCGGTCGGTCGCCCAACCGCTGAGCAGGGCGGTGCCCAGGCCGGCCACCCGGGAAAAAGCCATGAAGGTATTGGCCAGACTGCGGCTGATGCCGATTTCATTGGTCAGATACAGGGGCAGCATGTTATAAATCCCCATGGTGCTGCTGATGGCCAGACCGAACAGGATCACCATCAGCCAGAATGATTTGCGGGAAAACAACGCTTTGACTGAGGCCAACCGGGGCGGCTGGCCGGGGAAGCGCCCCCACCTTCCCAGCCGGCCGAAGACCAGACCGATGACAATGGTAGCCGACCCGATGACCATCAGAACGATTCTCCAGGAAAACCAGAGCATGAGCAGTTCGGCCAGCAGCGGCGCCGCCACAAACCCCAGGTTGGGAGCCAGTTCGTGGATTGAGACGGCTTTTCCCCAGTGACGGGAATTGACCATATCGGTCAAGGTGGTTATGCCCGAAGGCAGGTACAGGCCGGCGGCCACCCCCAGAAAAAAAACGCCCCCCCGGATGGGCCACAAGCCGCGGCTGGCCGCCAGAACCAGCAGGGCCAGCCCCACCAGGGTGGCCGACAGGGCGATGGTGTAACGATGAGTCAACCTGGCCGAGACCAGTCCGGACCCCGTCATGGCGGCGAAGTATCCCACCGCCAGCACGAAAAACATGCCGCCGGCCTGGCGATGGGAAATGTCCAGCTCCGCTTCAATAGAGGGCATCAGTGGTGACAGGGCGGTCCGGGCGACAAAGGTTAAAAAGAAGATAAGAGACACAAACAAAATGGGCCAGAGCTGTTTCCAGGCGTAAAAATTATCAGATGTTTTATGGCGCGGCTCAGTCATCATTGTTTAATTTTATACAGACATGCTACATTATTTCAAAGCATAATCATTAAAAGGACGGCTTCGCAAAAAACAAAAAGGCGCGCCCGATTTGTTTCACCAACCCGGGACGAGGAGGAGGAAAGGAGAACCGCCATGATAACCCTGTCCGTAAATACCAGCGGCCGAAGAGAGATGAAGGACGTTACCGCCGATCTTAACCGGGCGATAAGCGAAGCGGAAATCACCAGCGGCCTGCTGGTGGCCTGCGTGCCTCACACCACCGCCGGTATTACCATCAATGAAAACGCCGACCCGGACGTGCCCCGGGATATATTGTCCCATCTGGAAAAGCTGGTTCCGGCCCAAGGTGATTTCCGCCATGTCGAAGGTAACTCCGACGCCCACATCCAGGCGGGATTGATAGGCAGTTCCATAACCGTGATTATCGACCGGGGGCGCCTGGCCCTGGGAACCTGGCAGGCGGTTTTCTTCTGCGAATTTGACGGCCCCCGTTCCCGGAAACTACAGGTAGAATTGATATCTTCCTGACGAACATAATCCCGTCCCGGGTTAGCCCTTCAAATATCGATGGTAGTGATTTCCAGGCCATCAAACAAGCGGGTCAGCCGGTCATGGCAGGTAAACAGCAGCACCTGGCGTTCCCGGGCGAACCGGTGAAACAGCCGGGCCGCCCGCCCGGCCCGGTCCCGGTCAAAATTGACCAGAACTTCATCCAGTACCAGCGGCAGTGGTTCGGCCGTCTTTTCAAACTCCTCGATAAACCCCAGCCGGAGACTGATCAGCAGTTGTTCCCTGGTACCCCGACTTAACTGCTCGATTTTTTTCGGCGACTCCCGGCGGTCAAACACCAGCACGTCTCTGTCTTCCAGGGAAACGTGAATACGCGGATAGCGCCCCTCGGTTATTTCTTCAAAAAAAGCGCTGGAATTTCTGATAACGGCCGGTTGCTTGTCCTGCTCATACTGTTTTTTGACGTCTTCCAGAACGCGCCGGGCCGCTCCGGCGGCCAGCCACTCTTGCCGGGCCTGTTCGAGCTGCTCCCGCGTGGTGGCGGCTTCGGTCATGACCGCCGCCAGATCTGAAGTTGTCCGGAACTGATTCCGTTCCGTGACCAGGGCGCTTATCTGCCGGTTAAGTTCATCCCTGTGCCGGGTCAGTTCCGTCAGCGTTTGCTCGGCCTGAGCCCGCTGGCCCTCCAGCTCCTGCTTGTCGGTCTCGTCCAGATATTTGAGCACCTGGTCGGCGGTTCCCCGACCGGCGATCTGGTCCATGGTCTGCAAGGCCCGGGCGCGCTGATCGGCGGCCTGACGCCGGCGCTGACTCTGCCGGTATTTTTTCTTAAACTCGTCCCGATCACCGGCCGCCACCGCGGAGAGTAACTGGTCGATGCCAGACCGGACGTAACGCAACTCCTGTTCGGCGGCCTCGACGGCTTCCCTGGTTTCAGATATCTTTTTTTCCAGAGCACTTTTTTCCTGGTGGCAATCAGCCGCTTTTCGACTGGCCGCGATGATTTGGCTGGCCAAAACGGTGGTGTCCCGGCCGTTGTCCACTCCGGCCGTCCCTGGCGGCAGATGCCGGGCCAGGCCGTTGGCCTTGCCCTTGAAAATATCCAGAAACTCTTTTTTATCCGCCAGGCGGCGACGATACTTGTCCCGGGTGTGGATGTCAGCCCGGAGCTGTTCCACCCGATCGATAATTTCCAGGGCTGGAGGCCTCGCTGTCGCCGGCCTCAGCCCTGGAAATTATCGATCGGGTGGAACAGCTCCGGGCTGACATCCACACCCGGGACAAGTATCGTCGCCGCCTGGCGGA
>JAWOCW010000359.1:0-2511 GCA_046483615.1 Desulfosudaceae bacterium | reverse complement strand
GACCATAACCTGGACCGGCGATTCGATAAAATCCGCCTGTCCCTGATTGAATACGCTCCTGATCATAACCTGGCGGAATTATTGACCCGGGCCCTGGATGAAGTGACCACCCTGGTGGACAGTCGCATTGGATTTTATCATTTTATCTCCTCCGACCAGAAAGAGGTTCACCCGCAGCAATGGTCTTCCCGCACCCGCGAGGAATTCTGCCGGGTCAGGCAGAAAGCCCGCCAGAAGATCCAGGAAAAGCCTTTCGACCTTACCCGGGCCGGTATCTGGGCAGATTGTGTTTCACAAAAAAAGCCGGTGGTTCACAACGACTACGCGGCGCTGCCGCGCAAAAAAGGCCTGCCGCCCGGCCACGCGGAAATCATCCGGGAGCTGGTGGTGCCGGTGACGCGGCGGGACCGGGTCATGGCCATTCTGGGAGTCGGCAACAAGTCCGCCGATTACACGCGGCCGGAGGTGGACCTGGTCGCCCGCCTGGCCGATGTCACCTGGACCATCATCCACCAGAAAAGAACCGAACAGGCCCTGCGGCAAAGCGAAGCAAAATTTTATAAGGTTTTCCACACCTCGCCTTACGCCATCATCCTGACCCGGAGCAGAGACGGCAAAATCCTGGAAGTGAACCAGACCTTTACCGATGTTACCGGCTTTACCAAAGAAGAAGCCATTGGTCGTTCTTCGATCGACTTGAACCTGTGGGTTAATGAAAGTGACCGAAAGCAGATCACGACTGAACTGCTTCAAGGCAAAACCGTGGACAGCCGGGAGTTTATGTTTAACACCAGAAACCGGGGCCTGGTGACGGCCTTACTCTCCGCCCATACATTTTCCCTGAACGAGGAACTCTGCGTCCTGACCAGTCTCCAGGACATTACCGCGCACAAACAGACCCAGGCGGAAAAAGACCGCCTGGAGGAGCAGATTCAACAGTCCCGGAAACTGGAATCCATCGGCCGACTGGCCGGCGGCATCGCCCATGACTTTAACAACCTGCTCTCCCCCATTCTCGGCTACGGCGAAATCCTCCTGGCAGAAGAAGATATTACCGCGGCGCAACAAACCTCTCTGCGGGAAATAGTCAAGGCCGGCCAGCGGGCCCGGGATCTGGTCCAGCAGATACTGGCCTTCGGCCGCAAGCAGACTCTGGCCTTTACCTCCCTGAATTTAAATGAACTGCTGGAAAATTTCATCAATCTGCTGCTGCGCGCCATCCGGGAAGATATCGCCATTGAAATGAACCTGGCTCCGTCTCTGCCCGACATCAGGGGCGATGCCGGACAGGTGGAACAGATCATCATGAACCTGGCCGTCAACGCCCAGGACGCCATGCCCCGGGGCGGACGGTTGATCATCACCACCGCTACCGTTGAGCTGGATGACGATTACGCCGGGGAACATCCCGCCGTGACGCCCGGCCCCCACGTCCTGTTGACAATCAGCGACACCGGCTGCGGCATGGACGCGGCCACCTGCGCCAATGTGTTTGAGCCCTTCTTCACGACCAAGGAAGTCGGGCACGGTTCCGGCATGGGGCTGGCCACGGTTTACGGCATAGTCAAACAACATGAGGGCAATATCTGGGTTTACAGTGAACCGGGGCTGGGTTCCACTTTTAAAATTTATCTGCCGGTATCATCGTCAACCGACAGGATCCGGGGCCAGGAACCGGACCTGCCCCCAGACATCAGCGGAACGGAGACGATTCTGCTGGTGGAAGACAGCCAGCCGGTCCGAATGCTGGCCAACGATATTCTCCAGGACCGGGGCTACGCTGTTCTTGCCGCGGCCAGCGGCCAGGAAGCCCTGTCCATTCTGCGGAAACATGCCGGGACCATCGACCTGCTGCTGACCGATGTGGTCATGCCCGAAATGAACGGCCAGCAATTATTCCAGCAGGTGGCCGGACTTTATCCGGGGGTAAAGGTTCTGTATATGTCCGGCTATCCGGACGAAGTCATCGCCCACCAGGGCCTCATTGACAAAAACGTAAATTTTATTGAAAAACCTTTTTCCACCCGGGTTCTGGCGGCTAAAGTCCGGGACATCCTGGATCAACCCCGGTCCTGAATCGGCTGGTCCGGATCAAAGTAAACCCCAAATACACGATAAATCAGGTCTTGCCAATGGCTGCGAAACTCACTTATGAACAGCTGGAACAACAGCTCCGGGCCCTGCAAAAAAAATGGAATGAAACCGGAGATATTGAATACGCTCACATCCTGAACACCTCCATTGACGGTTTCTGGATACTGGACAGCCAGGGGCGGGTACTGGAATCCAACCCCGCCGCCGCCCGGATGCTGGGCTATCGGCAGCGTGAATTGATGGGCATGGCCATTAATGACATCGATGCCGAGGAAAACCCGGACCAAACCCGGCAACGCCTGGCGCGTTTGTCTGAATCCGGCTACGATCGCTTTGAAACCCGTCACCGCCGCAAAGACGGCGGTTTAATCGACGTGGAAATCAGCGCCCGCTATCTGCCGGAAAAAAACGGACGGC
>JAWOCW010000192.1:0-12405 GCA_046483615.1 Desulfosudaceae bacterium | reverse complement strand
CATGACCCGGTTAATAACCGGCACCACCTCGTCTCCCCCGGGAGCGGCCAGGGCGCCGCCGGGACAAAAATCATTCTGCACGTCGACAATCAATAAGGCTCTCATGGGCGCCTCCCTGTCACTAAGGACGACTTTATTCAGGCGAACTTCTCTTTTAATGAGGCCGCCAGCCGGTCTCTCAACCTGACCAGGTCCGGCGACAGTCCGACCTTGTAAATATGCGGCATCTCAAACCGCTTATGCTCGTCCGGCAGCAGCGCCAGCCGCTGGTGGCAGTATTGCCGGATGGCTTTGATCTCAGATGGCGGGCTGACCGGCGCCCCCTTTTCCATGACGGGATTCATCAATATTTCCGAGTCCCGGCCGGCCAGAGAGCAGTTTTTATCCCGTTCGGAAGGATGTTGCATGGAGGGGCAGTCATTTTCCTGGACCAGGCTGACACAATCGCCGTAAAACAGACCCTCCCCGTTAAAAAACCTGCGGGTTGTCTTTCTGCCGGGCAGGGAGGTCTTGGCCAGGGTGTTAGAAAGCTTGAGGGTAGGCTGGCCGTGGTAATCGGCCAGCTTATAGACCCCGTCCAGGGCGGCCGTGTCCCGGCCGGTCACCAGCTCCGTGCCGACCCCGAAACCGTCCACCGGCGCCTGCTGCTCGTTCAGGCTGCGAATCAGGTACTCATCCAGCTGGTCGGAAACCAGAATTTTTGTTTCGGTCAATCCGGCCTCATCCAGCATTTTCCTGGCCTGCTTGCTCAAATAGGCCAGATCACCGCTGTCCAGCCGGATGGCTGCCAGGGCGTGACCCTTTTCCGCCATCTCCCGGCCGACCTGGATGGCGTGGGGCAACCCGCTCTGGAGCGTGTCATAGGTGTCCACCAGCAGCACCGTCTTGTCCGGGTACGCCCCGGCATAGGCCCGGAAAGCGGCCAGTTCGCTGTCAAAGCTCTGCACCCAGGAATGAGCCTGGGTACCGGTGACTCCCAGGCCGAAGCGTTGACCCGCCAGAACATTGGAGGTCAGGTCGACCCCGCCGATGATGGCCGCCCGGCTGGCCTGCAGGCCGCCCAGGCCCTGGGCCCGCCGCAATCCGAAATCGCTGACGGTTTTGGTCCCGGCCACGCGCCGTAAGCGCGAGGCCTTGGTGGCGATGAGGGATTCAAAATTGATAAAATTAAGCAGCAGGGTTTCAACGAGCTGGCACTCGATGACAGTGCCTTCCACCCGCATAAGCGGCTCCAGCGGAAAAACCACTTCCCCTTCCCGGACGCTGTGAATGGTTCCCTGAAAGCGAAAGTCTTTTAAAAAAGACAGAAAATCATTGTCAAAGCCCTGTTCCCGAAGATAGTCCAGCTCCTCCGCCTGGTAGGAAAACCGCCCCAGGGCTGCCAGCAGGTTGTCCAGGCCGGCGAAAATCACGTAGCCGCCGCCAAAGGGATTATCCCGGAAAACATAATCAAAAACCGTCGTGTCCCGGCCCTTGCCACTCAGAAAATAGCCCTGGGACATGGTCAGTTCATAATAATCCGTGTACAGGCCGTTAATCTCGCCGACTATATTCATGACAAAAACTTTCCCGCCTTAACCCGGATATTTCATGAATCCGGTCCTGGTTACTGAACCGGCCTGACCGGCTGGAGCCAGTCGGCTTTGGGTCCGGCCTCTTCATCGGCTTTGAAAATATCATATCAGAGTTTTTTTTCCAATCGCAATTCCGTCCCATTCCGTCTCCGACCGGGCCGGCCGAATCAACCACACAACCAACCACAAAAGGGTTGACATATATCCTGATAATCGTTATTTTATGTGAAAATACAGGTTATCTTTAGAGTTTTCTCTTTTCTATTCTTCCAAAGCGCCTTTCCCTTTTTTCCTTTTACGGATAATTATATGGCTAGGCCGAATAGAGGCAACCCCTTAAAAAAAAAGGAAATAAAAATGACACAGGCCAAAAGCGGAGACAAAGTTAAAGTCCATTACACCGGTAAATTTGAAAATGGCGAAACCTTTGATTCCTCCCAGGACCGTGAACCCCTTGAGTTCACTATCGGCAACGGCGAAATCATAGAAGGTTTTGAAGAATCGGTAATTGGCATGACTGCTGGCGAGACCAAGCAGATGACCATTGAACCCGACAAGGGCTACGGCCATTACCAGGAAGAACTGGCGGTGGAAGTGGAGCGCGCTCAGATTCCGCCCGACATTGAGGTTGAAACCGGCCAGCAGCTCCAGATTCGTCAACCGGACGGAGAGGTGATTAACGTTACCGTGACTGATGTTTCCGAAGAATCGGTCATTCTGGACGCCAATCATCCCCTGGCCGGAAAAGACCTCCACTTTGACATTGAACTGGTAGAGGTTAAATAAAACCAGCCGTTATATTTTATAAATTATACGGTCCTCGGTGATTATTATATCCACATACCGGTCAATGGCGCCCTTGGGAACCTGCTGAATGATCTGGTCTTCAAAGGCCAGCGAAACCTTGCGGGTGGTTGCCGGAAGCCTGGGAATCAGTTTTTCATAATAACCGCCGCCCAGACCTATGCGGGCTCCTTTTTCATCATAAACCAGCCCGGGAATTACCGCTATCTCAATGCTGTTAACCGGGACGACCCGGCAACGGGCCGGATCGGGCATGGGTCCCTGTTCGGTGTTGATGATATCGGTTTTGAGATTGCTTATTTTAAGCAGATTGGGTTTTTTCCCTTTGGCATCCATAAATGGAATAACCACTATTTTGTTCTGCGAGAAGCAATGATTGATTATCCGCCTGGTACCGACTTCCCCGGTTTTGTTGACATACAACAGGACTACATGCGCCTCCATAAAATTGGCAAACTCGAACAGGCGTTTTTCTATCTGCCGGCTTTTGCGGGTGACGTCATCTTCGGAAAACGATTCCAGTTTTTTTACAATATCATTACTGATTTCAAGCTTTTCTTCATTAATTTCGTTCATCTCTTTCCTCGATTTGCCGGACGGTTTGCTATCGTACCTTTTTTATTGTTTGCTTTATAATATAATAATAAAATACAATAAAGTCAACCTGATAATAATTATTGACTAAAACCCGGCTCCATGGTATTTCATTACCTCGTTTCCGCGTTGATTCCGGAGTGAATTCCGGGTGAATTCCGGGTGGATTCTTTGAGGAGAAAACGCGACCAAAAGACGAACAAATCGGACATGAGGCGGATCCTGGATTTTCAGCACCACCTCCTCTCCTGTTTTGAATAATCGCTTCACCGGAGACGAGGTCAGTTGCCTCCGGTAGCTTTTAATAATTGGCGGGAAATTATAATGCTGGACATAAAATTTGTCAGACAAAATCCCCAGGCGGTAAGAACCGCCCTGGAAGCGCGCGGCGGTCAGGCAGAACTTGTTGATTCTTTTATACAATATGACCTGAAACGGCGGGATCTGCTGGCTGAAGCCGAGACCCTTCGGCACCAGCGTAATGTCGCCTCGGACGCCATCGCCACCATGAAAAAAAACGGAGAAAAGGCTGACGGCCCGATTGAAGAAATGCGCGCTGTTTCCGCCAGAATCAAGCAACTGAACGAACAACTATCCGAAACCGATAAAAAAATAAGCGACCTTTTGCTTCAGATTCCCAATCTTCCCGATGCCTCGGTACCATACGGCAGCGATGAAACCGACAACCCGGTTCTCCGTGAATACGGCCAACCTCCGGAGTTTTCTTTTAAACCGGCCGCTCACTGGGATCTGGGCGAGGCCCTGGGGATCCTGGACTTTTCCCGGGCGGCCAAAATTACCGGAGCGAGATTCCCCCTCTATACCGGTGCCGGGGCCAGGCTGGAACGGGCCCTGATCAATTTCATGCTGGATATTCATACTACCGAGCATGGCTACACCGAATGCCTGCCGCCTTTTATCGTTAACAGCCGGTCCATGACCGGCACCGGCCAGCTGCCCAAATTTGAAGACGACCTGTTCAAACTGGAAAACTGGGATTACTACCTGATTCCCACCGCGGAAGTTCCGGTAACCAACATATACCAGGATGAGATTCTGGCGGCCGGGGATATGCCTCTCAAGTACGCGGCCTTTACCCCCTGTTTTCGCTCGGAAGCCGGTTCCTACGGCAAAGACACCAAAGGCCTCATTCGCCAGCATCAGTTCAACAAGGTGGAGCTGGTTAAGTTTTCCCTGCCGGAAAACTCCGTTGATGAACTGGAAAAACTGCTGCGCGACGCCGAGTCTATCCTGCGACGCCTGGAGCTCCCCTACCGGGTCATCACCCTGTGCACCGGTGACCTGGGTTTTTCATCCCTGAAAACCTATGACATCGAAGTCTGGTTTCCGGCCCAGAACAAATACCGGGAGATTTCCTCTTGTAGTAATTTCGGCGATTTCCAGGCTCGCCGGGCCGGCATTCGTTTTAAACGGGAGGGGCAGAAAGGCACTGAATTCGCGCACACCTTAAACGGCTCCGGGCTGGCCGTGGGCCGCACCCTGGCGGCCCTGCTGGAAAATTATCAGCGTTCGGACGGAACCATCGTCATTCCGGAAGCCCTACAGCCATACATGCAAAACTTGACGGCCATAACATCATGAACCTGAACGACTTTCCCCAAGACATCAGAGAGCGCCTCATTCCCGAGCACCAGCCGGGGCAGATGTTTTACAAGTGCCTGGGCTGTAACCACACCTACGGTATTGACCGTCTGCTGTACACCTGCCCGGCCTGCGGCAGTGTGCTGCTGATTGAGGACGCTTCCTTTGACAAAAAGAAGGAAATTCCCGGAGAATTGTGGCGTAAAATTTTCGATTTCCGCAAAAGCCTAAATTTACCGGCGTTAAAAGGGGTTTATCTTTTTCATGAGTTTATCGGCCCGGAAATTCCATTGGAAGACGTGGTCTGGCTGGGCGAAGGCCGCACTCCGGTCATCGAGGCCAGCGCCGCCCTGCAGGAACGGGCGGGGGCTCGTTTTTTCTTCAAGAACGACGGCCAGAATCCCAGCGCCTCCTTCAAAGACCGGGGCATGGCCAGCGCTTTTTCCTGTCTTAATTACCTCATTAAGAGCGGCCGGGTGGCTGACGTCCTGGCGATCTGCGCCTCCACCGGGGATACTTCGGCTTCGGCCGCCCTGTACGCGGCCTATTTGAAACCGCGCATCAAGCTGGCGGTGCTGCTGCCGCAGCACAAGGTAACGCCCCAGCAGCTCTCCCAGCCCCTGGGTAACGGTGCCATGGTTTTTGAAATTCCCGGGGTGTTTGATGACTGCATGAAAGTGGTGGAGGAGTTGTCCGATAACTACAACGTGGCCCTGCTCAACTCTAAAAACGCCTGGCGCATTCTCGGCCAGGAGTCCTATTCCTATGAAATAGCGCAGGATTTTTCTTATGATTTGAGCGGCAAGGTGGTTATTGTGCCCATCGGCAATGCCGGCAATATCGCGGCCGTTATGAACGGCTTTTTGAAATTTTTCCGGACCGGCATCATCACCCAACTGCCGAAAATCATCGGGGTCCAGTCAGTGCACGCCAATCCCGTGGCCCGGTATTACCGGGAGGATGATCCCGGCAAACGGCATTTCGCGCCCATGGCGGTGGAATCCAGCGTGGCCCAGGCGGCCATGATCGGCAACCCGGTCTCCATGCCCCGGGTTATCCACCTGGCCGAACAGTATGATCAGGCCGCCGGCCGGCGGCGGATGTTTGTGACGGATGTGGCGGAACAGCAGATCATGGACTGGCAATTGATAGCCAATAATCACGGCAATATCGCCTGCACCCACGGGGGCGAATGCCTGGCCGGCCTGGTAGCTGCCCGCCAGCAGGGCCTGGTGACCGCTGACGAAACCGCCATCCTGGATTCCACCGCCCACGCCCTTAAATTTTCCGACTTTCAACAAATGTATTTTGATAACAGCTTTCCCCCGGAATACGGAGTCGTGCCCGACGAGAACCTGGTCAACCGTCCGCGACTGGTAGCCACGGATGGCACCGCCCCGACTGATCCGGGCCTTTTGAAAAAATTCGTCAAACAGACCGCAACCGAAATAGCCGCCCGTCTGGCTTTAGAAAAGGTGACTCAATGAAAGTAAAAATCGTCGTAATGGTTGTGCTGGTGGCCGCCTTGTCAGTAGCCTGTGCTTCCAATAAAGTGAACAAAGAAGATCAGGCCTTGAGACAAAGAAAACTGGGCGAGGCTTTTCTGGCGGAAGGCAAGTACAACCAGGCCTACCGGGAACTTTTGAAAGCGAAAAAGATCAATCCCAAGGACCCGCACATCTATTATGACCTGGGCATTTTCTTTTACAACAAGAAGAAGTATGATCAGGCCATTGAAGAATACCAAAAAGCACTGGAGCTTAATCCCGATTTTGCCACCGCCAGAAACAATCTGGGCCTTGTGTACATGCACCAGCAAGAGTGGGATCTGGCCATCGAGACCCTGCAACCAATTATCGAAGACTATGTTTACGCCACTCCCCATTTTCCCAATTTTCTATTGGGCCAGGCCTATTTTCATAAAAAAGAATATGACCAGGCCGCCCGCTATTTCCGGGAAACCCTGGACTTAAAACCGGATTATATTTACGCCCGGCACTGGCTGGGAAAGACCGAACTGGAACAAGGCAACCCGCAAAAGGCTGTGCGCCAATTTGAAAAAGCCGTGGAAAAAGCACCCCGGGTAGCAGTTTTTTATTTTGACCTGGGCCGGGCCCAGGCCGCCCTGGGTAAAACAGCAGCGGCCCGGCAGGCTTTCGGGCAATGCCTTTTGCTGGCGGACGAAAACGGGGATGAGGAATTGAAAAAAAAGGCGCGGCAAAAACAAAACCTGTTGTCACAATAAAGACTGCGCCGGCTAATAACCCGGATATTTCACGAATCGACTGGACGCGCAGCTGCCGAGTCCCAGTCGAGGCGGCGGGACTGAGACTGAAAGGTGAGCTCTCAGGACAAGAACCCACTGACAACCTTTGAAACATGAAACAGTTGCGAAATATTTAAGTTTGCCAAAAGTCGCTTGAAGGACGGATGCTGAGTTCCGGCGTTTGGTCAAATGACGAGGCAAAGGCTGTTTACCTGGCCTTCGTCTCACAACTTCTGAGAAAAAAAATCGCCCGCTGCCTCTTTAGGAGGCAGCGGGCGATTTTTATTTACATCTTTTTATTTTCTTATTAAACCAGGCTGGCCTGCTGGCCTGTCTTAGACCTGGGGCCTGATTTTTTAATCAAGCCTTACCACGGTGGGGGTAATAAAAATCAGCAGTTCCGACTTTTCATTGGTCCGGCTGGTATTTTTAAACAGATGGCCCAGCAGCGGGATGTCTTTCAGGTAAGGCACGCCGCCTTCATTTTCGCGTTCCGTCTCCTGAATAATGCCGCCGATCACGATGGTATCGCCATCATTAACCAGCAGTTCCGTCTGGGCTTCCTTGGTGTTCAGCGGCGGCTCACCGCCGGCGAACCTCACTTCCCCGACTTCTTTTTCCTCGATAAAAATCTTCATGGAGATGCGGTTGTCCGGGGTGACGTGGGGAGTCACCTCCAGCTTAAGATCAGCGTCCTTGAATTCGGTCTCAATCTTATCGCTGGTGGCGGAAGTATAGGGGATCTCCTGGCCCTGGGAAATAGTGGCCTTCTTGTTATCCAGGGTGACAATCCGCGGGCTGGAGATAATTTTCACCTGGCCGTTGGTTTCCATTAAAGACAACTTGGCGTCCAGGGAAAAGGGCGTGCCCACAATCCGGGAAAAATCCACCCCCAAGGTGTTGGTGGCTGTTCCGGCCGGATTGTTCATGGCCACATCATAATTGTAGGTGCCTCCCAGATCCGAGCTTTCCACTCCCGGGGAATTGTCCATGCCCCACTCGGTGCCGAACTCCCGGCTAAAATTAGTGGAAGTCTCCACCACCCGGGCCTTGATCATGACCTGCGGGGTAACCCGATCTATTTTTTCGATAATGTTTCTGGCTTTCTCAATATTTTCCATAGTGTCAGTCATGATGACCTGGTTGGTGCGGGAGTCCACCTTGGCATGCCCCCTTTCCGACAAAAGATCCTCAAGATGGGGCATAATATCGGCGCTGGCATTGGAATAACTGACCGCGAAATATTCGGTCATCAAGGGTGCCATCTGTTCCTCGGTTTTTTTCAACTCCTGCTCCGCGGCGAGTTCCGCCCGGGCGGCCTCTTTTTGACGCCGGATAGTGTCTTTGGTGGAGATTCGCAGAATACCGTCCTGTTTTATCATGCCCAGGTCATTCATTTCCAGAACCAGATCCAGAACCTGGTCCCAGGGCACCGGGTTGACGAAGCTCAACGTGACACTGCCGCCGACGTCCTTGTCAATCGCGAAGTTCTTGCCGCTGACATCCCGGATAATCCGGATGACGTTGCGAATATCTGTTTTATAGAAATCCAGGGCAATGGGCTCTCCGGTATAAACTTTGTTTTTCTTGTCTCCAAAAATGTCGGCCACTTCAGCGTCCCGGGATTCCTCCGTCGCGGCAACCTCGGCCGGAGCCGCGTCAGACTCGGCGGTTTCCCGGGCGGCTGCCTCGTCAGCCACAGACATTTCTTCTTCCTGAGCTGAGGCGTCCTGAATTTCATCCTGAGAAGGCTCTTTTGCCGCCATCTCCTCGGCGCTGGGCTCCTCCTGAACCGTATCGGCTTCTTCTTCAGCTTCAGCTTCAGCGGCCACCTCGGCTTCTTCTTCAGCTTCAGCTTCTTCAGCTTCCAGAGATTGTTGCGTCGGTATGGCTACTTCTTTGTCGGGATCCGGGGGTACCGAAGATGGCGCGAAATGAACCAGCAGGGAGCTGTTTTTCCGTTCAACCTCATAGGGCACGCCTTCCCGTAATTGAATGTTCACCAGGGTCTTTTCCGCGGCCTTCATCTTTTCGGTTTGCACCGGCAGAATAAGATCCACCGCGCTGTTAAAACGGGTGGTAATCAAAGGCCGTTGGCGGAAGCTGAGAATGTTGGTGTTCTCAAGCGTCAAACGAAGTTCCCGTTCGCCTTTTTCCTCCAGGTCATAGTTAACCGGATGCGTTGTTCCGATCTTTATGGTGGACCGCCCTTCACGCTCTTCAATAAAATCTATGGCGTTGACCAGAGCCGGCCGGTCATATTCCCGGACATCTTCATCCTCCGCTGCCGCGGCTGCGGTTTCGTTTTCCGAGGCCGAAGCTGCCCCGGCGGCTTCTTCAGTCCCGGTGGCGGCAGGCGCCGCCGCGACTACATATGTTTCCTCTGTGGCTTCTTCACCTGAGGCGACTTCCTCTGAGGTCGCTTCTTCTGAAGCTTCTTCTGTGGCTGTTTCCGAAGCCGGAGCGGCTTCGGGCATGGCTTCCGCTACTGCTTCTGATTCGCCCACGCTGATCAGCAAGCCATCTCTTATTGAAGCCACCTCATATTGGGATAAATAGTCCGGATCAACATCCACGACTAAGCGCAGATAATCAGGATGAGAAAAATGGCGAACCTGTTTGACAATAGAAGAATCCACCTTCAGGCGTTGTTCTTTGTCATAGTCACTTTCAATGCCGTCCAGATCCAGCACAATTCTATCCGGTGAGGGAAGGGCAAAGCTCTTATAAACCTTGACTGACCCATTGGCGACGACCTTGATGTCGACCCGGTTTTCGTGCTCCTGAATCTCCACTGCATGTAAGCGGTTGGCCAGCGGAGCCGATTTTTCCGGTCTTTTTACCGCGCTGGAGGCCGCCTCTGACTGACTTTCCTCTTGAGCTTGTGCCGCCTCATCTACCTCCTCTTCGGAAGCCGCGGTGTCCTTTTCCTGACCGTTGCCCTCCCCGCCTGTTTTCGGAAAAACAACGTTCAAGGCGGTTTCGCCGGGCCGGCGCACTTCAAAATCAGCCTCCGGATTTGAGACCGGAATTACAATTTTTGAAGGCCCCCCCTTAACCAGTTCTATGGCTTCAACCGTTCCGATGATGTCATTGGAGCTGGCATAGGTCGTGGTTTCCATATCAAGGGCGGCGTCCGGAAAATACAAAACCTTGGCCTGTTGAAAGGGCGGCTCGGCCAGGGTATAGTCCAGAGTATGATTGGCGCTGATAAACACTTCATAAGCCTCGGGCGTTTCCCTGATTTCAACACCTTTGATAAGCTGCTGACCCTGGCTGTCAACCTCTTGTTCCGCGGTTGTTTCTTCGGTAGCGGCTTCATCACCGGCCGCCGTCTGCTCCACCGGTTCCTGCTGCTCCTTGACGGTTTGCGAGGACGACCCGCATCCGCACAGCAGCAGCCCCATTGACACGACGACGATTGTCAATCCAATCAATCCCATCCGCATTTTTTTCTTTCCTGCCATAATAATAGACATATTTATTCTCCAGCCGGTTTCTGAAGTTTTAATTCGGTTTTATTGATTCTGCCGCCCAGGTCTTCGGTGACAACCACGCGGTCAGGTTCTACGCGATCCACCACACCCGAATTCAAACCAATGTAGGTGCCTTTTTTAACTACATAACCCTTGCCGCTGGAATCGGTCACGATCCCCCGATTGCCGCTTTTCGCCGTGATGACCCCCTTCAACTGCAGTTGGCCCAGACTGATCTTCTCCAGAGGGGTTAAAATTTTTCGGTCTTTCCGAGCCCCGCTATCACCCTGATCCAGGGCTTCGGCTTCTTCTTTCTGAAACAGCGGCTCAAAGGGATTAAAAAATTCTTCGTCTTCTTCCGGATCAGCCGGTTCGACCCCGGCAAAATCTTCACCGGCCTCTTCCTCCAGGTCAATATCAAGATCCGGAGCTAAATTTTCGGACTCGCCTTCCAGGTCTTTATCAGTCGTCTCCTCAGCCTCAGTCCTCTCTTCGCCCGCTTCCAAGGAAGCTTCCGCGCTGCTCGACTCCCCGGCCTTGTCCGCGGAAGAAGAGACTTCCTCCGGCTTATCCGGATCAGGCGACTCGGGCACTGTCTCCTGCTTTTCCTGCCCGGCCGAAGTTTCCTGGGAGTCATCCGATTCCGCTGTCTGGACGGTTTCCCCGTCTGGCGCTGCGGCGGAAGAAGACTCAGACTCATCAGAAGAAGCCTCCTGCGGCCCAGCTTCGGATTTTTTCGCGGCGACCGACTCTGATTGCTGTTGTTCGGTTGTCTGCGCTGATTTCTCAGGTTGAGATTCCGATTCCGGAAGTTTCTGCCGCACAACCTCTTCTTTATCCTTTTCCGGCGAATCAGCCTTGTCGCCGCAGCCGGAAACGATAAAACAAGCCAGACAGATGCCAACAAACCCGGTTGATAAGATTTTTACCATAGTTCTCACTTGAGTCGATTATTTTTTGCCCTGTTTATTTTCTTTAGCGGGAAGGAACCGGTATGTTACCGCGGTGCAGGTGGTGTTGATGGTCTCAGCACCGTCCTTACCCGTACTCATCTTGATATCCTTAATATTAACCACCCGCGACATATTGGCCACTTTTTCAAAAAACAACTGCATGCGATCATAAGACCCGATGACATTTATGGCGACCGGTATTTCCGCGTAAAAATCTTTGGCTACTTCCGATTTCGGGGTAAACGCCTGGAAGTCAAGACCGGAGTTTTTACCAGCCGCGGAAATATCCTCCAAAAGAGAGGGAATCTCTTTTTTGTCCGGCAAAGCGTCCATGACCTCTTCGAACTGCGCCGCTTTGCTGGTCCACTCCTCTTTTAAAGAATCGAGCTGGGCTGCTTTGCGCTTGGCCGACTGCAGCTGTTTTTCTGTTGTTTGAATCTCTTGTTCCACCTGTTTGATTTCCGACAGCTGCGGCTTGAAGGACAACAACACAAAGCCGGCAATTAATAACACCAGCGCGGCCACGCTTATGATGACGCGCTGAACCATGGTGAGTTTACCCACGGATTCAAACAGGGGCTGCATTTTATCGCTGTATTTTTCAAAGCCTTTCATAAATCAAATCCCTATGTCGCTTTGGTGCATGTCAGGTTAAACTGCTTCAATTTCAGCCCTTCCCGGTTGACCATGACCAGAGTCTTCAGCTCTACTCCGGAAAAAAATTCATCATTTTCTATGCTGGACATGAACCTGGCCACGGTTTTGTTGTCCATGGCAATGCCGCTTAAAACAACCTGGTTGCCCGCCTCCTGCATACTGGTAAGCCACATCTGGTTCTTTATAGTCAAGGAAACCAGCTTTTCCAACAAAATCACCGGTTCCGTGCGACCTTTATTCAAATCCTCCATCACGCCCAGTTTTTTATCCAGAACATTCAGCCTGGCTTTAATTTCATCCACTTCTTTTACCTGGGCCTGAAAACTTTTTAAGCTGGTTTTAACCGAGGCCAGCTTGTCGTTGAGAGTATCAATTTTTTCAGATAGATGCATGCGATAATAAAAAAGCCCCATCGTCACAAAAATAAAAAACAGTACAAAAACAGAGATCTGGCGTCTGATGTTTTCTTTTTTTCGTGC